>JBFMDH010000006.1:90328-306338 GCA_040754075.1 Acidobacteriota bacterium | reverse complement strand
AGCTTTTGGCTTTGGGAGCGATCTTAATCTACCAACTTGTCTTGCTCTATCAATACGAGCAAGGCAAGACGGTAGGTAAAGGAATCAAAGCACTTTTGAGGGCGGCATGATTTATGACCACGCCTCACCTAATTAAGCAAATCACGCAAAAGGAATGCCAGGATAAAGACCGGATTTACGTACTATCTTCGACCAGTATGTAAAAATAAAAGTCAGTGCGAATACTGAAAGTGAAACAGTTCAAATTTCCGCAATGCATCATCGCTTTGGTGTTGCACAACTCTTGGCATTGCACAACTCCTGGCATTGCACAAGGCAATGCCGTTTGATATGCAAGCAAAACCAGCAACCGGTCGTCGCCCTAAAAGTTGTGTTTTCCCGAATGCCGAAGTCATGAAAATTATGGCGCTCTAATTTGCCTGGCATAAAACCAGAAAGCAGTTGCAACAATGCCCAAAGCTGCCAAAAAGCCGAGCCAGAATACCGCAGTCCATTGCGTTGCTATCAGTTTCGGCGAATCGTTCAGGCTCAATCGCTCGGCATACATCAAATAAGCGCTGAAGCCACCGCCAACCGTAGCAGTTAAGGCAAAGAGCGCAGGCAGTTTTTCCCAGAGCCATCGCGCCAAGCCGAGCACCACAATCACCAGCATCAATAACGGCACCAACCACAGCACCCTGTCGCCCGCGCGCGCCAGGTCAAACCCGCTGACCGAATCGCTTATTCCCATACAACTCAGTTGCACCCAGGGCAGGAAGAAACAGATTAAAACCCATGTCGCCAAGCCCAGGATGGTTCGTCTCGCGCGGTTCGTCTGATTCATCAACCTGCTCCTTACCGTCAGTGCCCCTGTTGATCATTTTCCCGAAGCCAGTCGGTGGCAGCGCGACTGATTACTGCCAGGTTGCGGCTGGTGTCGAGCGCCAGATGCTTGACGCCGGTTGTCTGATTATCGAAAGGTTCAAACTGCTCACGCTGTCGCAAATAGACCTCCCACGTCGCAGCGGACAATACGTCGGCTTGAGCGGCGCGAGCCGCGAGCCGTGATTGCACCAACTCAGGCGATAATTGGCACTCAAGCAATCGCCAGTTTGCCCCCGACCAAATCGCCATAGCTTGCGCCATCGCCCGGTCTTCGGCGCGTTGAAAGGTGGCATCCAAAATCACCCCGCCGCTGGCGTCCAGCAAAGTCCGACTTTGAGCCATCAGCGTCTCGTAGGTCAGGCGATTCGCTTCCAGGTTATATGCTCCTTCGCCATACCCGAATGGTCGCCCGGCTTTTCCGAAGAGCGATTTACGTATGGCGTCAGAGGAAAGCACACGCAACCCCAACTCCCCGGCGATGGCGCGCGCTACAGTGGTCTTTCCGGTTCCCGAAAGTCCCATCACGGCAATGAGGGTTGGCTTGTGCAGCGGCGTCGCATAACGTCTGGCAAGGGCAAAATAATGCCTGGCGCGCAAGGTTGCAGCCTTTTGCTCTGCGGCGCTGAATTCCGGCTCATCCAGCCTGAAACTGAGAACCTTGCCGCGAACAAAGGCGCGATAGCAGCGATAGAATGGCAGCAGCGCAAAGAGTTCGCCATCGCCGGTTCGCCGCTCGTAGCACTCACTGAAGTATAGACCTCAAGAAAAAGGATCTTTGAAAATCTGAAACAATCGTGGTGGCGGTTGACGAAATGACAGCATCTGGAAATGCTCTTGCTGTTTTGCAATTTCCATTTTCACAAACAGAAGGAGTCTCCAGATGCTCAACTTTCGTCTTACCATAACCACCCCCCAACGCCAAGCCCTTGACCGCAAACTCGTCGCCGCAAAGCAACGTGGCGATCTTCGTCTGGTTAAATTTATTCTGACGATCTTCGCGGTCGTCCATTATCAAGATACCGCCCAGGCCGCTCAAGTGCTGCAACTGTCTTCGGCTCAGGTCGAACGTTATGTTCACCAATTCCTCTGCTATGGCGTGCGCGGCGTCGCTTTCAAACCATCGACCGGGCGTCGTCCGAAATTGACCAAAAGCCAACAGCAGGAACTCTGCCGTCTGATCGAGGCTGGGCCGCAGGCTTGCGGTTTGAGTGGGGCGTGCTGGCGCTCGCCCATGATTCAACAACTCATCCTCGACCGCTTCTCAGTCAGCTACAGCGTCTTCTATATCGCCGAGTTGTTGCGCAACCTCGGTTTCAGTTATCAGAAAGCCGCCTTTGTCTCCGATCATCTCAATGAGATCGAGCGCCGCCGCTTTTGCACGCAGACCTGGCCGCAGATTCTGCGCAAGGCGCGCGCCTTGCGGGCGCTGCTGCTGTTTGGTGATGAAGCGAGCTTTCCGCAGTGGGGGACGCTCACCTACACTTGGGCGCGGCGTGGCCAACAACCGGTGGTCAAGACTTCGGGGAAGCGCAAAGGCTACAAAGTCTTCGGGCTGATCGATTACTTCAGCGGACGCTTCTTTCATCAAGGCCAGGAAGGGCGCTTGAACTCGGCGGCCTACATTGGTTTTTTGCAACAAGTGCTGGGGCAAACGAGCGAACCGCTCATCCTGATTCAAGATGGGGCGCGCTATCACACGAGCGCCGAGACGAAACGCTTCTTTGCTGAGCACGCGCAGCGCTTGACGGTCTTCCAGTTGCCGGGCTATTCGCCCGACTACAACCCGATCGAGAAGCTCTGGAAGAAGCTCAAAGAGCAGGAGACGCACTTGCACTACTTTCCGACGTTTGCCGCACTGACGGCGAAGGTCGAGCAGGCACTGAGCAAATTCGCGCAAGCGCCACAAGCGATTTTGTCGTTGTGCAGCCTACCAGAGGAACTGGCTTGGGCTGCCTGAGCGCGTGTTTTTGAAATATCATTTTCTTGAAAGCTATAGCAAAGTCCTCGCGCAATATTACGCAACCCCTGAGCATTTAACCCCAACCTTGTGCTGTGGCATTCGATAAATCGTAGAGCCAATGCAGGCACAGCGGTTGCTGTAGTCAATCAAACGGAGAATGGATATAAAGCGGCGATTGCATAAAAGCTGCGAAATCATGCGGTGATGAATGTCTGAGTCAGCGTCTAAAAAATTGTTGTCGTTTCCTAAAAGCGCCTTCCTGTTGGCGATTGCATTGGTGTGTCTGGGATTGGGAATCAGCGCCGCCTATATCTTTTCTACGCTGTTCGCGTTCCGCGATAAATACCTTGAAAATTCCGGGCATGAAATTGCTTCGTCCATAGATTTACGCACCCGCGGGCCGAATCGTCGCCTGGATATAGCCTTGTGGCAAGAGGTGCTCGATGATACGTTAAGCCGTCAACCCCAGCGCATTGTTTATATTCTTTTGACCGACCAGACCGGGAAAGTCTTAGCGCAAGCGGGCAAAGTTGGGGATGAAGTTTCAACCACCAGGGAAACCTATGTAAATCGCAATGGTGTCTCGCTCTTTCTTTTTCAGGAGTCGGTTCCGGTTCTTCAGCATCCCGAAAGTGCAATCCCCAGCGGACAATGGACGATTCATCTGGGGCTTTACACCGCACCAGCGTCATTTATTACCCGTCAAGCTTACATCTATCTGATGGTCGTTTGTCTGGCAATTCTGTCGATGATTTTACTGGCACTGTATTTTCTTAAAATGCTCAGGCGCTTTCTGGCGCTTAAAGCCGTAGAGGAATCGCAAAGCCGACTGGCTTCATTAGGCAAAATGGCGGCAACCCTGGCGCATGAAATACGCAATCCTCTGGGGGCGATGAAGGGGTTGTCGCAGGTGGTGCAGGAAGAATTGCCGAAAGAGCATTCCACGCAACCTTTGTTGCAAACCGTCATCACCGAAGCCGAACGCCTCGAGCAACTGGTTACCGACCTGCTCAATTTTGCCCGGTTCAAAGCGCCTCTGCTACAGCAATTCGATTTGCAAAACCTGCTTGCCGAAGTCATTGCCACCTTACGCGCCAATCCCGACCAGACTTTTCCGGCTATCAAACTCCATACGAGCGAAGCCGCTATTTTAATGGATTCCGATGAAGCTAATGTCAAACAAGTGTTATGGAATGTCATCAGCAATGCCGTTGAAGCCGCGCCCCACGCCGAGAGCATTCAGATTTCCGTCATTCTCGATAAGCGAAACGCCCAGGCAGTTATTCATATTGACGATGAGGGACCAGGAATTGGCAGTCAAGACCCCGAAGAATTATTTCAACCCTTTGCCACCACTAAACTGAAAGGCAGTGGGCTTGGTCTGGCAATTTCCAGACAGTTGATTGAACAATTGGGAGGCACGATTACGCTGGGAAATCGTTCGCTGGTTGGCGCGCGCTGCACCATCCGTTTGCCGCTTTCTGCGCCGCAAAAACAAACCGCTATGCCAAAAGTTTTCGCCCTCTCAAGGAGCTAAAGTGATGACCAGGTCAACTCACACCATTCTGGTAATCGATGATGAACCTGCCTATCGGCAATTTCTCACGGCGGTCTTAAAAAATGCCTACACGGTGATAACCGCAAGCGATGGCAAAGAAGCGGGACAACTGCTCGAAAAGCGCCATTTCGATTTAATCATCACCGATGACCATATGCCGAAAATGACCGGATTGGATTTGATTGAATGGGCAAGAGCGCAAGCCATCGCCACGCCAATCATTGTCCTGACCGCTTATGGCGCTATTGAAACCGCGGTTCGCGCAATTAAACTCGGCGCGCAGGATTATTTAACCAAACCGCTGAAAAATCCTGAGCAGTTGCGGTTACTGGCGGCAAAACTCATTCGCGAAAACGAAGGCGCGGATAAAGATTTTGCCGAAGGCAAGGCGTTTAAATCCGAAGACCTGATTGTCCGCAGCGAGCAACTGAAAGAGGTATTCAGGCTTGCCGCAAAAGTCGCTCCCCTTCCTACCTCGGTGCTGCTTACGGGAGACTCGGGCACCGGAAAAGATGTGGTTGCTCATTATATTCATCATCAGAGTCCGCGCCTACAGGCGCCGTTTATTGCCATCAATTGCGCGGCATTGCCGGAAACCTTGCTGGAATCGGAACTGTTCGGCTATGAAAAAGGCGCATTTACCGATGCGCGGCAATCCAAGCAAGGATTATTTGAACTGGCAAGTGGCGGCACATTGTTTCTCGATGAAATCGGCGAGATGAATTTACCTTTGCAGGCGAAATTATTGCGGGCGCTTGAAGAACAACAAATCAAGCGCCTCGGCAGTACCCGTTACCTTAACGTTGATGTGCGACTCATTGCCGCGACCAATAAGGATTTAGAGCAGGCGATTGAGGAAGGAACCTTTCGTCGGGATTTGTACTATCGCTTGAATGTCTTTCCCCTTTGGCTTGCGCCGCTGCGTGAACGCCTGGCGGATATTTTACCGCTCGCGGAATTATTTCTTGCCAAGATTGCCGGACGCGCCGGACAACCGCCGAAACCCCTTTCCAGGGAAACTCAGGAATTGCTTTTAAGTTATGATTGGCCCGGCAATGTGCGCGAACTCAAAAACGTCATGGAGCGCGTCATGATTGTCGCAACCCAGCAAAGCATCGAACCGGCAGATTTGCCGTTGCAAATTTTAAATTCGGTCTCGACGCTTGCGGTAAGCAAAACCCTGGCGGATATTGAACGGACGGCGATTCTTGAAACCCTTTCGCAAACCGATTGGAATCGTTCTGCTGCCGCCGACCGCCTCAATATCAGCCTGCGAACCTTGCAATACCGATTGAAAGAATACGGGTTGACCGGCAAAGGAAAACCCCCCGAATAATCAATGCCGCGACGCAAGACGATTCAACCAAACCCATCCTGCACTCAATAAATCTTGCGGTTTTGCGCAATAAATCAACGCTCATCGCCGCTGGTGCAAAACCCACAATGGCTAATTGCCTGAATGCAAAATCTGCATTTTACCTGCCACTCAATGAATTGCCGTGAGAAAAATTTTTTCTGCATCACGCCGCGCTAATGCCGAAAAATCAAGCACATAGTTGAAGGGTGAACAAAGCATAAATCGCTCTGGCATAACCGATGCACCGCTAGCCGTTGAATAAAAAAATCAAGGTGGTAGTCAACACTGAAAGGGGAGATAAAGGTTATGCGTAAACTAGCACTCATCAATTTATCGGCAATACTTATCTTTGCCATGACAATGGCAACCGGGCTGCGTCCGGCACAGGCTCAGGCAACGGTTACACCTGCGGTCAATCCGGCATTGGTGGTTTCGTTTGAAGGCATCGTAGCAAGCACGGATATGGGCATCGGGCAGGAGTTCCCGCAATTCACGCTGGCTTTGCCTGATGGTCGGCAGGTGACGGTTATTACCGGGCCATATTACTTTTTACTCGATAGTGGTTTCGACATTCGCGTGGGCGACCGCATGCAGGTCGAGGCTTATTACTCGCTCTGGTATCAGGATGCCTACATCGCGATTACCTTAAACAATCTGACCACCGGCGAAATTTTAAACTTGCGGGATGCCAACGGCTCACCGCTTTGGACGAATCGCGGCGGTCCCGGTTATGGCGGCATGGGCGATTGCCACGGGTGCAGCAATGGCGACGCGACCATCTTTACTTTTGAAGGCATCGTGGTCAGCGTCAATATGGGAATGGGCTTGGAGTATCCGTCATTCGTTATGGTGCTCTCGGATAGCAGCAAAATCACCATAATGGTTGGCCCTTATCGTTATCTTGTGGAAAACAACTTTACGATTACTGTCGGCGACCGGATGCGGGTCGAAGCCTTCCGTTCCTTGTGGCCTGATAATGTTTACGCGGCTGTCGAACTGAATGATTTGACCACCGGTGTCACGCTCACCTTGCGCGAAGACGACGGCAGCCCGCTTTGGACGCGCAATAACGGTCAGCAAGGTTCCAGAGGCAATGCTTATGGGCAGGATGGCAATAACCGTATGGGCGATTGCTGGGGATGGATTCCGCCCGCCGGCACGCTAAACATCACGACGCTCGAAGGCATCGTTCTGAGCACCCATATGGCTGCCGGGCAGGAATTCCCCTCGTTTGTGCTGTCATTAAACGGTAGCGGCGATGTGACCATTTTGACCGGCCCCTATTACCTGATTCTGCAAAGCGGATTCGATATCAATATCGGCGACCGCATGTCTGTAAAAGGGTTTCCCTCCCTGTGGTATGAAAACACCTACGTTGCCGTCGAGTTAAATAATTTAACCACCAACGACACCTTAATCTTGCGCGATGGCACAGGGCAACCCAATTGGACAGGCAGCCAGCAATTTGCCGAACGCGGTTTCGGTTATGGCGGCGGGGCTGCCTATCTGGACATCAATCCGGCAAATCTACAGGCGCTCAAATGCACGATTGAAAGCGTCAATCCGGGTATCGGTCAAGCTTACGGGTCATTCACGGCGATGAAAGGCGGCAAACGCCTGACGTTTATTACCGCGCCCAACCGCTTTATGCTGGAAAAGAATTTTGAACTGAGAGCCAACGAACGACTGAAAATCAGAGCCTATCCATCCGGTCTGTTCGATGACATCTACGTCATTGAATTTATTAAAAACCGCGAAACCGGGCGAACCCTCACACTGCGCAACGAACTGGGACGCCCGATGTGGAATTAACCCCGTAAACCAGAAGGAGAACCCTGACCTGCGTGGTTCAAACTTCAATCAGGGTAAGCCCGACGCTTGCCCTGATTGAATGCTGCAATCTGTTCGCTATGCAAAAAACGCCTCAAGTTCATCCCGCAAACAACCGCGAGGAGAAAAACCATGAAAAAACCACACAGAAAAATGAATGAAGCGTTAGGGGTGATTCCCTAACGCAAAAGCGGTGAAGCCAAAGGAACCGCTTTAGGGTTCCGAAGCCCTCACTGCGTAAGGAGGAATCATCATGAAAAGTAAAATTAAATTCTTCGTTTATGTGAGCCTCACATTAACCGCATTCATCACCTTTGCTTTACTGCCAAACGCCTCGGCAACGCCGTTGGCTTTATGGGAAGAAGGCGTCAATGACGCGCAATTCGTCAGCCAGACAGTTCCCCTGAGCATGGTTGCCGGACAAACCTATGAAGTATCCGTCACCATGAAAAATATCGGCACCAGCACCTGGTCAAAAGGCGCTGGCTATAAGCTTGGCTCGCAAAATCCGCAGGATAATCTGACCTGGGGACTGAACCGCGTCAATATCGCTTCTTCGCAAGCGATTTCGCCGGGCAAATCCACAACCTTTAAATTCCTGGTTACTGCTCCGTCACAAACCGGACTTTTCAATTTTCAGTGGCAAATGTTGCGCGAAGGCAAAGGCGGCACCTCGACAGTCTTCTTCGGGCAACTGTCCACGAATGTCGAAGTGAATGTCATCGGTGCAGGTGGCGGCTCCGATGATGCGCAATTCATCGCGCAAACGGTGCCGACGCCATTAAAAGTCAATTTGTCAGCCACCGCTTCAATTACCTTAAAAAATATCGGGACAACCACCTGGGCAAGCGATAAGGGCTATCGACTGGGAACGCAAAATCCCCCCTTAAATTCCCTGTGGGGTCTCTCTACAGTGGCTTTACCGAAAGCCGTCACACCCGGAGAAACCGTAACCTTCACCTTCACTTTCACGGCTCCGGCAATCCCCGGCACCTATAATTTTCAGTGGCAGATGATGAAAGAGGGGACAGGCTTTTTCGGCGCGATTACTCCTAATTTTCTCATCAATGTCACAGACATCGGGGGAGCTAATGACGCCAGGTTTATTTCGCAAACCGCCCCGACCACAGTGGTCATCGGACAAACCTTCGGCATTACGATTCGCATGAGAAACATGGGGACAACCACCTGGACATTGCAGAATGGTTATAAACTGGCTTCACAAAATCCGCCCGATAACCTCATCTGGGGCGTCAGTAGAGTGAATCTTCCGGTCACCGTCGGTGAAGGCGAAGAGACCACCTTTGTTTTCAATATCAGAGCACCGCTGACGGTTGGAACTTATAACCTACAGTGGCAAATGATTCAGGAAGGCGTCGGCTATTTTGGCGAAATGAGCAGCAATCTCGCCATCAATGTGACCAGCACACCGCCCGCAGATGAAGAAGGTTTTGGCAACAATCTTTCCGTTCCCAATATCTTTGCCGAAGGATACGGCATAACCGGTTTGCCGACAATCCAAGACACCGGAATGCGTCCGCGACCGGAAGAAGGCACAGTGACCTTGCCTTATTTTGATATGAATCACATTTATATCAACAACGGCACCATCTTTTACCCACAACAAAATCCCAGTGTGTGGCGGGCAACCATTGCTGATGGCGATTTACTGAACGGTGAACATGTCGTCGTCAACTGGTCTGACAATCTGTTGAATACCAGATGGACACCGAGACAGGTGATTCGGGTTGAAACCGTGCTTTACAAAAATCTCTTGCCCGCTATGACGGCTTATACGATGGGGCATCTCTATGGGCAGGGAACTACAGAGATGTGGGGAGCCGATGTCACCACCTATGAGTCACTATACAAAACCGTCTTTTCGGTTAATGCGCGACTGAAAATAGAAAAACTGGATGGTCCGGGCGGCAACCCGATTCCCAAAGCGCCTTGTGGATTCAACGGCGCCGTGTACGAAAAATTCGGTTTGGATGGCAGCGGCGGTTACGGCGCGGAAGTCAATGTTTCCGGAAGCACCGTCTATGGCTTTAACTGGCAGTTGAATCAATGCACCGCCACGCAAACCCAAAAGCTTGGCTGGTGGCGATTAACCTTTACGCTTGACCCGATAGCCAGCTACACGCTTGGCGGCATCAATTACAGTGTGCCGCGCAATGCTTTCCTGGATGCGCTCGATCCGGGCGATTTGGCAGGCACATTTTTCCGTCCGCAATTGATTTCCAACAGCACAACGATTCTCGAAATTGAAATTACTGCCAAAGGCGGCGGTAAATAAATCTTAGGAGGTTGAGGTTATGAAAACCCTGGTTATTTTAATGATGAGTTTGGTTCTACCCCTGTTTTCCGGGCTGCAAAGAGGCACTCCCAGATACAACCCGGAAACCGAAACCACGATTAAAGGAACAGTTACCGAAGTAAAAACCGTAACCGAACGTAATCGCTGGGGGGGCATCCATCTGCTGGTCAATACTGGCTCGGAAATGGCGAGTTTGCATCTGGGTCCCGCAAGCTATTTGACCAAGCAGGGCTATAGCTTCACCAAAGGTGATCGCGTGGAAGCTATCGGCTCAAGAATAAAAGACAATGAGAGTGAGGCGCTGATTGTGCGTGAACTCAAAATTGGCAGCCGAACGCTGACGCTACGCAATGCGCAAGGCTTTCCACTCTGGGCAGGTGGAAGGTTCCGTTAAAATTATCCTTTCAACGAGCAAAGGGTTGAACGCCCGTTCAACCTTTTGCTCACCTTGTTGCGAAATCACTCTCATAAAAATGAAAATTGCCCCATTGCTGAACCAATATTGGTTAGTCGCGCAATATTGCGCAATGCTTGAGCATTTAACCCCAGAAATTCCGTTACAACCCGAAAAATAGAAGCGATTCGCACAGGCACAATGGTTGCTCTCATGACGCAATCGTAAAAGTTTACGCAATCGGCAGCGCAAAAGGGCTACTGAAACGGTTTTCTGCGGTTGCCGGATGTGAGAAAGGCGAGGTTATGATAAGCCTATTTCAAGACCGCCGGGAAGCTGGGCAAGTGCTTGCCGAAAAGCTTCAGCCTTATGCCAATCGTGCGGATGTCATGGTTTTAGGACTTCCGCGCGGTGGGATGCCGGTGGCTTTTGAAATTGCCCAGACGCTTAACGCGCCGCTTGAGGTTTTCGTGGTTCGTAAACTCGGCGTTCCCGATTATGAAGAGCTGGCGATGGGGGCTATCGCGAGCGGCGGCGCGCGGGTTATCAATCAGGACATTGTCGCTGAGTTCGCGATTTCATCAGCGGAACTTGAATCGGTTATCGCCAGAGAACAGATTGAACTCGAACGGCGCGAACAACTCTATCGCAACGCTGAAGCGATGCCAGACCTCAAAGGTCGGGTGGTCATTTTAGTCGATGACGGACTCGCGACCGGCGCCACCATGCGCGCGGCTGTCGCAGCGTTGCGCGCTCAGCAACCGGCGCAAATCATCGTTGCGGTTCCGGTTGCGCCGCCCGATGTCTGTCAACTTTTTCAACGCCTCGCCGATGAATGTGTCTGTACGCTGACCATAGAACCGTTTGACGGCGTGGGTCGCTGGTACAGAGATTTTTCTCAAATCACGGATGAAGAAGTCCGCGAATGCTTGAGACGCGCCGCTCGGAAATCAACGGGCATTGCCGCAAAATCCTGAGCATGTGAAAAAACTGGCGCTGGCGCGTTTACGAATCGCCAGCGCCAGTCGCGTAACCCTTGACGCTTTGATAGAGACGATTGAAATTTTAGTTGCTATTATATTACTATATGGTAATATAGCTAATAAGCGGATAGTGTTTGACAAATCAATAAACGGGAAAAGCGGAGAGGCTTTCACGTGAAAGCCTCTCCGTCTTGGAGAAAGGAAGGAAAGGCTAATGACAGTTGAAAGGTATTTACGTTTGATTGCCGGTGTGGTGGTGCTGGTCGGCGCGGCGCTGGCTTTTTATCACAGCCCTTACTGGTTTCTGCTGGTCTTCTTTGTGTCATTCAATTTGATTCAGTCGGCATTCACCAACTGGTGTCCGATGATGACCATCCTGCGCTGGGCAGGCGCCAAAGACGAAAAAGACCTGGTCGGCAGGCAGCTATAAAGTCGCCCGAAGTCGCGCTGCCATCAGGAGTGCGCTTGAACATTCAATGCTTCAGGCTCACCGCTTCGCCAACCAGGACGGAGGCTAAAATGTTTTTTGCTCTGAAAAAAAGTTTGACTCAATCGCTTGCGCTGTTGCTGGCTTGTGCCTTATTCAGCGCAAGTTTCATTTCCGAGGCACGGGCGCAAAATTCGGCGGACGATTCGACCGCTACAACTATCGCGCCCGCAGATTTGACCTTGCCGCTGGCTGTCGAAATCGCTTTGCGCACCAACCCGTTGATGCGCGCCACCAGCGCCGGTCGCGAAATTGCCGACGCGCAACTCGGTGAAGCGCGCGCCGGTCGTTTGCCCGTATTGCAATTCAATGAAACCCTCACGCGCAGCAACAATCCGGTCTTTGTTTTCGGCTCCTTGCTTGAACAGGGAAAATTCACGGCGCAAAATTTCGATCTCAAATCGCTTAACAACCCCGATGCGCTGAACAATTTTCGTACCTCGCTGACCCTGAAATTGCCGCTCTTTGATCAGCGACAAACCACCACGCGCATCGCCCAGGCGCAGATTCGCCAGCAGCAGGCTGACACGCAAACTTCTCAAGCCCAGCAACAATTGCGCTTTGAAGTGTTGCGGGCGTATTACGGCGTATTGCTTGCCCAAACCAAAAAAGCCGTGGCAGACGAAGCCACCAAAACCGCCGAAGCCGATGTCAAACGCATACGCGACCTGGTCGAAGTCGGAATGGTGGTCACTTCGGATTTACTTTCCGCCGAAGTTCAACTCGCGGATTTTCGTCAACAGCAGATTCAAGCCGAAGGCGACATCGCCATCGCTTATGCGGCGCTCAATACGGCGCTTGGCATGCCGATTAACACGTCGCAAAAAATCACCGGACAACTGGTGGAAAAAAATTTTGCGGTTGCCCAAGCTGATGAATTAATCCGCCAGGCTCTCGAAAATCGCCCGGATTACACCCGCGCCAGTCTGTCGGTTCGCGCTTCCGAAGAACAGACGCGCGGCGCAAAGAGCGAAAATCTGCCGCGAGTTGATTTGTTTGCCAACTTTGGCGCGAGCAATAAAAGCTTTGCCAAAGGCAGCAGCGATTATCTCGTCGGCGCAAGCGTCACCTTTAATCTGTTCGATGCCGGACGCAAAAATCGCATCAATCAGGCAGATGCCGCCCGCGCTTTAGCCAATGCTGAAAAAGATCAACTTGCGGGTCAAATTCGCTTTGAAGTGGTGCGTGCCCATCAGCAATTCGTCTCGGCGCGCGAACGTTTGACCGTTGCCAGCCGCGTCATTGACCGCGCTCAGGAAGCTCTCAGAATCGTACAAGCCCGCCACCGCGAAGGACTCACCAATATCACAGAGGTTTTGCAAGCCGAGACTGCATTGGTGCGGGCGCGCCTGAATTTAGTGGCGGCGCGCTATGAACATTATGTCGGTTACGCCAATGTTTTGCTTGCCAGCGGCAAACTAACCGATGTCCAGGAATTTGTTGGCTAGGTAATTAACGAGGCGTTTATGAAAGAAAAACTTTTAATCACATTGACCATTGTGCTCGCCGGTTTTTTCGCCACCGCTTGCGAGAAAAAACAACAGGCATCAACCGAAAAACCGCGAAGTATTGCGGGCATTGCAACGGAAAAAATTTCGCTTGCAACGGTTGATGATTTTTATGAAGCCACGGGAACCGTCAAATCAAAAACCACCACGGCGCTGTCCTCAAAAATTATGGGCGCGGTGCTTGCCCTTCACGCGCGCGAAGGTGATACGGTTCGTGCAGGGCAAACTTTGATTGAAATCGATAACCGCGACGCCAACGCGCAACTGCAAAAAGCGCAAGCCGGACTCAGAGAAGCCGAGCAAGCGGTAGCCGAAGTTGAACAATCCGCCAGCGCCGCTGAATCCGCGAAAAATGCTGCCGAAGCCAATCGCAAATTCGCCGCTGCAACCTTTGCGCGCTATCAAGCTCTCCTTGAACGAAAAGCCATCAGCCCGCAGGAATTTGACGAAGTCCGCGCCAAACATCAGGTCGCCGAAGCCGAAGTCGAACGCGCCGAACGCATGTTACAAACCCTTGCAGCTAGAAAAAAACAGATTCAAGCGCGCATTGACCAGGCGAAAGCCGACATCAGCAATGCGCAGATTTATGTCGGTTATGCGCGTATCACTTCGCCTATGGCGGGCATCGTTACCGCAAAACCAATCGAAGTCGGCGCGATGGCTGCGCCCGGTGTGCCGCTGCTGACGATTGAAGACAACGCCAATTATCGGCTTGAAGCCAATGTTGATGAATCGCAACTCGGCAAGATTCGCTTGCGCGAAAAAGCTCAGGTGCAAATCGACGCCCTCGGCGAAGATTTTTTTGAAGGAACGGTTGCGGAAATCGTGCCCACGGCTGACGCTGCCAGTCGCAGCTACACGGTCAAGATTGAACTTTCCGCCAAACCCACACTCCGCACCGGTTTGTATGGCAAAGCGCGGTTTATCACAGGACAAAAACAGGCGCTTACAGTGGCGCAGAAATCGCTTGTGCAACAAGGACAACTGACAGGCGTTTATGTGGTCGATGATAACCACATCGCGCGGTTTCGCTTGATTAAAACCGGAAAAACTTTGGGCGACCGGGTTGAAGTGTTATCGGGCTTAAACGATGGCGAACGCATCGTCGTTGATAATGTTGCTCAGGTGAGCGACGGCATTCAGTTGCAATGAGGTTGAAGCGATGAAAGAAGAACTTGGAATAGCTGGAAAAATGGCGCGGGCGTTCATCGATTCAAAGCTCACGCCTTTGGTGATTGCCGCAGCGATTCTTTTAGGACTCGGCGCGGTCGTGATGTTGCCGCGTGAAGAAGAACCGCAAATCATCGTGCCGATGATCGATGTGTTCGTCGCGATGCCCGGCGCATCCGCGAAAGAGGTCGAAGAGCGCGTCACCAAGCCGATGGAGAAATTACTCTGGGAAGTGCCCGGCGTTGAATATCTCTATTCAACTTCTTCGCCGGGGATGGCAATGGTGGTTGTGCGGTTTTATGTCGGGCAAAAAGAAGAAGACGCCATCGTTCGCCTCAATCAAAAGATGCTCGCCAATTTCGATTTGATTCCGCAGGGCGCAACTCCGCCCATCGTCAAACCGCGTTCGATTGATGATGTGCCGATTCTGGCACTGACGCTTTCCAGTGACCGCTATGACCATTTCACTTTGCGGCGCATCGCCGCGCAACTGCACGACCAGATAAAAGAGATTAAAGATGTCTCGGAAGTAAAAATCATCGGTGGCGAACGTCGGCAATTGCGCGTCACTTTGGATGAAGCGAAGATGGCGGCGTACAATGTCGCGCCCGCAAGCCTGGTGCCGATGCTCGAACAGGCGAATCGTCAGTTACAATCGGGAAGTTTTGCAGCAAACAACCGCGAATTTTTAGTTGAAACCGGCGGCTTTCTGCACACTGCCGAAGAGGTTGGCAATGTCGTTGTCGGCGTCTTCAATAATCGTCCGGTCTATTTGCGCGAGGTCGCTAACATTGAAGACGCAGCCGAAGAACCGAGCGATTACGTGATGTTCGGCAATGGCGCAGCAAAAGAACCGACAACCCAACAAGGCAACGAAGCAGTCAATCCGCAATCCGCAGCAGGCTTGAGCCTCTCCCGCAATTCGCAATTGTTATTGCCTGCGGTCACGCTTTCGATTGCCAAGCGCCAGGGCACCAACGCCATTGAAATTGCCGACCACGTTTTGGAAAAAGTCAATGAACTGAAAGGGCAGTTGATTCCCGCGGATGTGCAATTGACAACCACGCGCAATTACGGCGAAACCGCCAGCGAAAAATCGAACGAATTGCTCTTTCATATGTTGATTGCGATTTTTTCAGTCGCTCTGCTTATCTGGATCACGTTGGGATTTCGCGAATCGGGGATTGTCGCGATAGCGATTCCCGTGACTTTGGCATTGACGCTGGCGGTTTTCTATTTTTACGGCTACACGCTCAATCGCATCACGCTGTTTGCGCTGATTTTTTCCATCGGCATTCTGGTTGACGACGCCATCGTGGTTGTTGAAAACATCGCGCGCCATTATCACTTGCCGGGAAATCGCGGGCGTTCGATTCTGAACATCGCCGTTGAAGCCGTCGATGAAGTTGGCAACCCGACGATTCTTGCGACCTTCGCCGTCGTCGCAGCGATTTTGCCAATGGCTTTTGTGAGCGGACTAATGGGACCCTATATGCGCCCGATTCCGATTGGCGCAACCGCCGCGATGCTCTTTTCATTGCTGGTCGCTTTTGTCGTCACCCCGTGGGCGAGTTTTCGCTTGCTTAAACACACAGGCGGACATGTTGAACCCGAAGAAGGGCGCGCAACGAAACTCTATCGCACGGTAATGAGCAGATTGATTCGCCTTCCGAAATGGCGATACGGATTTTTATTGCTGGTTACGGTTCTATTGCTCGGTTCAATGTCGCTTGTGGCTTTCAAATTGGTGCGGGTGAAAATGTTGCCGTTTGATAACAAGAGCGAATTTCAAATCATCATCGACACGCCCGAAGGCACGACGCTTGAACAAACAGCCGCACTCACTCGCGAGATTGGCGATTACATTCGCACGGTGCCGGAAGTCACAGACTATCAAACCTATGTTGGCACCGCCTCGCCTTACAACTTCAACGGGTTGGTGCGTCATTACTATTTAAGGCGCGGGTCGAATGTCGCGGATATTCAGGTCAATCTGGTTCCGAAAGGCGAACGCGATACCCAAAGCCACGAGATTGCCAAACGTGTGCGTCCGTTCGTTCAACAAATCGCCACAAAATATCAGGCGCGCGTCAAAGTTGCAGAGGTGCCGCCGGGACCTCCGGTGTTACAAACTCTGGTTGCGGAAATTTACGGACCTGATTACAACAGGCAAATCGAAATTGCCAGACAGGTTCGCGATATTTTCGATAAAACCGAAGGCGTCGTGGATGTCGATTGGTATGTCGAAGACGACCAGCCGAAATATCGTTTCGTGGTCGATAAACAGAAAGCCGCTTTGAATGGGGTTTCAACCGAACAGGTCGCCGCGACCTTGAAGATAGCGGTTGATGGAATGCAAGTTGGACTGGCGCATCAACCGCAGGAGAAAGAGGATTTGCCGATTGTTTTGCGTCTGCCGCGTCAGGAGCGTTCAAGCGTTGATGATTTGAAACAAATCAAAGTCATGGGCGGGCGCGGCAATCTCGTACCGCTGAGCGAACTGGTTCACGTCGAAGAAACCCTGCAAGACAAAAGCATCTATCACAAAAACCTGATGCCGGTGACTTATGTCACGGGTGATGTGGCGGGAAGCGTTGAAAGCCCGGTCTATGCGATTTTCAATCTCAACGAAGCGATTGAAAATATGCAGTTGCCGGAAGGTTACGCGATGGAGCGTTACACCGCGACGCAACCGTTCATCGCCAATAAATTCGCCATGAAATGGGACGGTGAATGGCACATCACTTATGAAGTTTTCCGTGATTTGGGGATAGCTTTCGCAGCCGTGTTGATTTTGATTTACATTCTCGTGGTCGGCTGGTTTCAATCATTCAAAACCCCAATAACGATTATGGCGGCGATTCCGTTTTCGCTGGTCGGTATTTTGCCCGCGCACGGATTGATGAATGCGTTTTTCACAGCGACATCGATGATTGGCTTCATTGCGGGCGCAGGCATCGTGGTGCGCAATTCGATTATTCTGGTTGATTTTGTCGAGTTGCGCTTGAAACAGGGAATGCCGCTTGCTGATGCAGTAATTGATGCGGGCGCTGTGCGATTTCGCCCAATGATGCTGACGGCGGCGGCGGTCATCGTCGGTTCGGCGGTGATTTTGTTTGACCCGATATTTCAGGGCTTGGCGATTTCGTTGATGGCTGGCGAAGTCGCATCGCTGCTGCTTTCACGCATGACGGTGCCGATTTTGTATTACCTGAGTGAACGCAGGAAACACCAGGAACCTGAACCTGAAAGTGTGCCGCCGCCTGAACAACTGGATGCCTCGGATGATTCCGACAACCCATCAGCGATTGGAACCGCGGCTGATTGAGGTGTAGGACTTGCGAAAGAAACGACGACGGCATAAGCGCATCGTCGGTTCTTCTGCCAGCAAAGGGAAACGAAGTTGGTCGAACATTATATTGCAAATCATAAGCAGGCATTAAATGCCGAAAGGATTATTATGAATAACGAATTACCGTATTTTTATGACACCCAAGTTGAATGGAAGGGAGCGCGCAAAGGTGAATTACGCGCTCTGCATCTGCCAAGTCTTGAAATCGCTGCGCCACCGGAATTCAAAGGGCACGAAAATATCTGGACGCCTGAGCATCTCTATGTTGCCTCGGTCAATGTCTGTTTTATGACGACCTTTCTGGCAATTGCCGAACTCTCGAAACTCGACTTTACGAGTTTTACCTGCAACGCCAGCGGCAAACTGGAAAAAATCGAAGGCGAAGGGTTTAAAGTTACCGAAATCACCCTGCATCCGAAACTCGTCATTCGTCAAAGCCGCGACCTCGAACGCGCCGGTCGAATACTGGAAAAAGCCGAACGCAATTGTCTGATCTCGAACTCAATCAACACTATCGTCAAGCTTGAGCCGGAAATCGCTTTTGAGGAAATGAAAGAACAAGTCGTGGCTTCCGGGTCTTAACCGCCCGCCGGTTACCTGATTGATGTTGAAATACTGATACTTGAAAAACAAGGAGACTGATTATGAAGCTAAATGTTAAAGCCATTCTGACCACAACCATCTTTGCCATGATCATTGCGGTTTTCGGGGTTGCGGTTTTTGCGCAGCAGCATCAACACGGCAAAGCGCAATGCGCCAACTGCCCGATGAATAAAGAGGGCGGCATGATGCAGGGCAAAGGCATGATGCAAGATAGCGGCAGAATGCAGGATATGGAAACCATCCATGCGCTGTTTGCCGATAACAAAAAAATCAAACGCTCGGTCAAAAATATCGCCAATGGCGTTGAAGCCACGACGGAATCAAACGACCCGAAAGTCAAAGCCTTGATTATCGAACACACGTTTGCCATGAAAGAACGGTTGGTCAACAAACAACCGATTCGTATATGGGACCCGCTGTTTGCCGCGCTCTTTGAACACGCCGATAAAATCGAGTTGCTCGTCACCCGAACCGAAAAGGGCGTAAAAATTACCGAAACCTCCAACGACCCGTATGTCGTGAAGTTGATTCAATCGCATGCGCAGGGGGTTACGGAATTTGTCAAAGAAGGCATGGCGGTGATGCATAAACCCCATGAATTGCCGGGCGCGAAACCTGAACCCAACAAATTTTTAGGGAAAGGCGATGGCGTGACCACCTGCCCGGTGACCGGCGAACCTGTGAATAAAGAAGTGAGCGCAGAAATCTATGGACGCACAGTTTATTTCTGTTGCCCGAATTGTCGCGATACGGTGAAGAAAAATCCTGAACTGTATTTGAAGAAATAATTTTTAAGAAGGTCAAGAGATTGGGAGGATGTGATGAACAACTTTCACCCCAAACTGATTTTGTGCCCGGTTGATTTCAGCGATGTTGCTGCTTCGGCATTGCGTTATGCCACAGCTTTGAGCGCCAAAATGGATGCGCGCTTGCTGGTCTTGTACGCCCATCAGTTTTTGCCGCCGCCGCATTTCACCGCCGGACAAGTCGAAGCGATGGCAAAAACGCTGGCGCATTCCAAACAGGCAGCGCACGAAAATTTGCACAGTTATGTTAAAGAGGTAATCGGCGACACTCGCAATACGGAAATTTTCGTGGTTGATGATTTGCCAGTCGCGGCAATCATCAATACTGCCGAAGCCCGCAATGCCGATATGATTGTAATGGGAACACACGGGCATAACGGCATCAATCGCTTCTTGCTCGGCTCAGTTACCGAGCGCGTCTTACGTGAAACCAATCGTCCCGTCCTGACGGTTCATCGGGCGGAAAAAGCGAGCGAAGCGACAGCCTTTCGTCTTCAGCGAATTCTCTGCCCGGTCAACTTTACGGAAACCGCGCATCGCGCCCTGGCATACGCTGCTGCGGTCGCCAAAGCTTTCAACGCCGAACTGCTGGTTGTGCATGTTATCGAAGCCGATGCTGAGACCAATGAAGCCGCAAGGCGAGAGCGGCTATGTCAGTGGGTTCCCGAATCGCTGCGCAATCAGTGCCGCTTGAAAGAGATTGCGGTGAGCGGTGATGCGCCCGAGGAGATCGTTTCGATTGCCGAATCAACAGCAACCGATTTAATTGTCTTGGGCGCGCGCCATCGCCGTTTCAGAGATACCACGGTCATCGGTTCGACTACTATGCGCGTTGCCCGTTACGCGCCCTGTCCTGTATTGACAGTTGTTCATAAAGAGGAGGAATAATTTTCATGTCCGATTGGTTAATGCCACTGCTGTTTTTTATCGGCTATCTCATTCTGATGCGCTGGGTGTTACCCAGGTTTGGGGTTTCGACCTGAGCCGCCAATTCCTGCAAGGTCGAGTTTCGACCGGAAGATGACCCTGAGTCCAAAGCGCCTTGAGATTTTTTGAAAGGAGAAAATTTAACCGATAAGGAGAGAATTTATGAGCGAATCATCAATTTCAACAGCCAAAAACGACTTGAAGTATGGCTATGGTCGCACGCTTGACCTGCCATTTCCTCAAGCCATCGAACGCGCCAAAACGGTTTTGCAAGCGGAAGGTTTTGGCGTGCTTTGCGAAATCAATATCAAAGACAAGCTCAAAGAAAAACTGGGCGTCGAGTTTAATGATTATGTGATTTTGGGCGCTTGCAATCCGCCCATCGCTTATCAAGCCTTGCAAGCCGAACCCGATTTAGGGTTGCTGTTGCCCTGCAATGTCGTGGTGTATGAAAAGCAGGGTCAATCATTCGTTGCAGCGATTGATGCGGCAAAGATGCTATCGATTGTCGGCAACCCGGCGCTCGCCGGCGCAGCCGAGCAGGTCAATGAAAAACTCCGCCGCGCCATTGATAATCTATAAAAGTCAGCTTTGAAATCCGCGCTTCATGCAGCACGCTGCGTGAAGCGCCCGTTTTCCGCTTCACACCTTGCCTGCGGTTGGTTTTTTGCAGCGCGGTTTAGTCCGGCAATGACGGGCTTTAACACCGCATTGGTTAGCGAGTTGTAGGTTTTGGCAACTGTGCCAATCGACGGTTAAAGGTGTGCCCGGTGAGCCAAATGATCGGTTCTTCCGTTTTGTGTAACGTTTACCCAAATTTTCCCCAATTACCCGCAAAATCCCAAGGAACAATTCTTGCTAATCAACCTCCGGGAGGTGTTGGTTATGAAAATGCACGCGCAACATAGTGTTTTCATTCCTTCCGGTACAGTAGAACTCGAAGGCGAGTTAATCCTGCCACACGAAACCTCAGGCGTTGTGTTATTCGCGCACGGCAGCGGCAGCAGTCGGCACAGTCCGCGCAATCAATATGTCGCGCGAACCATCCGTGAAGCAGGGATTGGCACGTTGTTATTCGATTTATTGACCAAAGAGGAAGAACGAATTGATTTAGTTACCCGTCATTTGCGTTTCGACATTCATTTATTGGCGAAAAGATTGCTGGATGCAACGCAATGGCTGGCAAATTTACCCGATACCAGAGAATTCCAAGTTGGTTATTTTGGCGCCAGCACTGGCGGTGGCGCGGCACTGGTTGCCGCCGCCGAACTCGGCGACCGGGTTGGCGCTGTGGTCTCACGCGGCGGACGACCTGACCTTGCGGGCGACGCGCTCACTCGCGTCAAATCGCCGACCTTGCTGATTGTCGGAGGCTTGGATGATGTCGTGATTGAATTGAACGAAACGGCTTATCGACAACTGCAATGCGAAAAAGAGCTACAGATTGTGCCGGGCGCTACGCATCTTTTTGAAGAGCCGGGAACTCTCGAAGCAGTCGCGCATCTGGCGGCAGCCTGGTTCAAAAAATATTTATCAACGAAATAAGGCGAGACTTTTTGTCCTGCTTTTCATAGGAGGAAAGCTATGGCAGATAAATTTCAAAACCGAGTTGAAGCCGGTCGCGCTTTGGCAGAAAAGCTCAAAGGCTATGCCAACCTTAGTGAGGTTGTGGTGCTGGCGCTTCCGCGAGGCGGCGTGCCGGTCGCTTTTGAAGTGGCGAAAACCCTCAACGCGCCGCTCGATATTTTTGTGGTTCGCAAACTCGGACTTCCCGGTCAGGAAGAATTGGCGATGGGCGCGATAGCCAGTGGCGGGGTGCGCGTCCTCAATCAGCAGTTGGTGAATTATCTGAACATTCCCGAAGAGTTGATTGACAGGGTTGCGGCACAGGAACAACAAGAACTTGAACGACGCGAACAGCTTTATCGAAATCATCGCCCGGCTCTTGAGGTTGATGGACGGACAGTAATTTTGGTTGATGATGGCTTAGCCACCGGTTCAACCATGCGCGCGGCGGTCGAGGCGCTACGCCAGCTCGCCCCTGCGCGTATCATCATTGCGGTTCCGGTTTCGCCGCCCAATGTGTGCAGGGAATTTAGCCGAATCGCCGATGAATGCATTTGCGCGCTCACTCCGCAATTTTTCGGTGGGGTTGGCAAATGGTATCGCGATTTTTCGCAAACAACCGATGAAGAAGTTCGCGATTTACTGGAACGCGCCCGGCGAAAACAGCAGACCGCGTAAAGCGAAACCTGAAGATTATTTTCTGTAAAGGAGGTGAAACGATGATTAATGTCGATACCATTATTTTAACTGATGTCTTGCGCGTAGCGGCGCATCCGCTCGAAGCTTCGATGGAAGATTACGACCCGTTGATGAATTTGATTGGCGATGCGCGATTGGTTTTGCTTGGCGAAGCTTCGCACGGCACACACGAATTCTATAAAGAGCGCGCGCAAATCACCAAGCGGTTGATTAACGAAAAAGGCTTTAATGCGATTGCCGTCGAAGCGGATTGGCCTGATGCCTATCGCATCAATCGCTATGTGCGCGGCGAGAGCGCCGACGCGGAAGCCATAGATGCTCTCGATGGCTTTAAACGATTTCCTGCCTGGATGTGGCGCAATGCTGATGTGCTGGATTTCATCGGCTGGCTGCGCGCCCATAATGAATCGCTCAAGGGGAAAGCCGTCATGAGCGGTTTTTACGGGCTTGATTTGTACAGCCTGCACACCTCCATCGAAGCGGTGTTGAATTATCTGGATAAAGTTGACCCTGGGGCAGCCGCAGCGGCGCGGCGGCGTTATTCATGTTTCGAGCATTTTGGTGAGGAGCCACAAGAGTACGGTTATGCGGCAACCTTCGGTCTGGCGCAGTCTTGCGAGCGGGAAGTTGTACAACAGTTAATCGAAATTCAACGTCAAGCCCGTCACTACGCCAGCCTTGATGGTCGCATTGCCGCAGACGATTTCTTTTATGCCGAGCAGAATGCGCGTTTGGTGAAAAACGCTGAAGAGTATTATCGCAAGATGTTTCAAGGGCGCATCTCTTCATGGAATCTCCGCGACCGTCATATGGCGGAAACCCTGCACGCGCTCATCGCGCATCTGGAACAGCAGGATGGTTATGCGAAAGTGGTTTTGTGGGCGCACAATTCACACCTTGGCGATGCGCGAGCCACCGATATGGGTCGCGCCGGCGAATTAAATGTCGGTGAACTGGTGCGCGAGCGTTATCACGGCGATGCAGTGCTGGTCGGGTTCACCACCTACAGCGGTACGGTTACGGCGGCGTCCAACTGGGGCAGACCGGCTGAACGCAAACGGGTTCGTCCGGCGCTCACCGGAAGCTATGAAGCGGTATTTCATGAAGTGGGGATGCCACGATTTATGCTGAACCTACAAGAGGCAAGCCGCGCTGCCAGAAGTTTGCGCGAACCGATGCTGGAGCGCGCCATCGGAGTTATCTATTTGCCTGAGAGCGAACGCCAGAGCCATTACTTTCGGGCGCGTCTGGCAAATCAATTTGACGCCGTTCTGCACTTTGATGAAACGCGAGCCGTCGAACCGTTGGAGCGCACATCGGAGTGGGAAGCGGGTGAAGCGCCTGAAACTTTTCCCTCAGGGATATAGAAAAAACGGCTTCAGGCAGCCCGGTGAATGAACAACCGTTTGAGCGCCTGATGCGTGGCTTGTTCCCCTGCGGCAATCATCAATTCAACGGCTTTTTTTCCCGGCACGTAACCTCTGTGCGGAATTGCCGGGGTGACGAGCATATCGGTGTGATGCAGTGCGCGGCGATAATGCGACGGGTAGATTCGCTGCCTTTGCGAATGCGTCGGGTGAATGCCAACGCTGCGGAGCAACGAACTCAGTTCCCACACATCCGACCCGATGACGAAATCCGCGCCCATCTCGCGACAGGACACCGATGGCAACACACAAGCGATACCGCCATCTTTCAAACGTTGACCTTCGCGTATGACTGCGCCGCGCACGCCGCGCATCGCACAACTGGCGCTGATTGCCGATGGCAGATGACCGTCCTTAATGGTAACGACTTTTTTAGTTGGGACGTGAGTGGCGATGGCAGCAAATGGCAGCCGTAATTCTTTGAAGGTTTCAGGAAATCGTTCGGCGCAGAATTTTTCCAGGGTGTCGCCGTGCAACAATTTGAACCAGACGACGGAACGCGCCAGGTCGGCAAGGTCTTGCCAGGTCATTCCCGCAGCCAGCGCCGCGCCGATAAGACTACCGGCGCTGGTTCCTGTTATAATTTCGGGCTGAATACCAACTTCGGTTAAGGCTTTGACGACTCCTATATGTGCAAGTCCGCGAACCGAACCACCGCTCAAAGCCAAACCGATTCTTCGAGAGCGTAAATCATGCAACCTGTACTTCACAACGATGAATTATACACAAACCATGAATACACTGGTGAAAAATCTTGTGAAGCGTTGCAACGGCTCGAAGAAATTTTGCAACGCTTGAAACAATCGGGCGAAGTGACCACGACGCACAATCCTGAAAGCCAGAGAAATTTATGGACACGCTCATTTGATACCATCCTCGCATTTTTTCGTGAACATCTTCCGTTCATTCATCGCCTCGGCGCAACTTTGTCTGCTCTGGGTTTGCGCGTTTACGCTCGCCTGGTCGCTTTCACTTCGCGGCTCACCGCAACGGGCGCATATCGGTTTCCCAATCTTCCTGCGCCGGCGGTGATTGCCCTCTGGCATGGATGCGCGCCTTCGCTTTTAGTGGCATTTGCCAAACACCCGCTCAGCGCACGAACAGCGATTATGGTTGCGCGAGATGCGCGCGGCGATGCGCTGGCTTTATTGTGCAGGTGGTTAGGACTTGAAGTGGTGCGCGGCGATAGTTCCGGGCAGGGGTGGAAAGCTTTAGGTGAACTTGCGCGGGTCATCGAACAGGGCGGTTATGTGTTGATGACCGCAGATGGTGGCGGACCTGCGCGAATTGCCAAGGTGGGAGCCGTTGCGCTGGCATCTGCGACCCGCGCGCCTTTGATTCCGCTCGGCGCAGATTGCCGTCCGGCGATTGCCGAACGACATAAATGGGATGCGGCGCGAAATCCCGTGCCTTTCGGTCGTATCGTTGTGGCAACTGATGAATCAATGGTTTTAGCAACGCTTGCAGATGAAAAATTAATCGAAGAGGCGCAGTTGAGGTTGCAAGCAAAACTCAATCAAATTTCCGAAGCGGCATCGCAAATTTTGGCGTGACCGGCAAACCGGCTTGAAAATCAAGCTTCGCTGCGATAAACAACCATCAGTCTCAACAGATGAATTGCCTATGACAGACCAAACCACAAATGAACATGATGAATTTCTGGAAGCCGCCGGGCTTGGACAATATGAGCGCGTGATAGCGTTATTGAATCAAGGGCTTGAGGCTGACGTTAAGGACGAAAGCGGCGCGACCGCTTTGATGCACGCGGTTAAAGGCGAACACCTCGAAACCGTTCGCCTGCTTATCGAACGCGGCGCCAATCGCAATGCCAAAGGCAAGTATCTGGGTTTTAATCCAATCGTTTTCGCTGTCAAAGCGAGCAACGCAGATATTCTTGAACTGTTACTCAACGATAACCGGGAGGCGGCGCTCGCTGATTTGCAATTCGCTTTCGGAGTCGCGCAACTGCTCAAAAACCAGCGGGTGATGGAATTATTAAAGCAGGCGATTGCCCGCAAGAGCGATTGAATTTTGGGAGCAAAGATATTGATGGTTGATGTAGATAAAATTTCCGAAGATTGGCAATCGCGGGGGTTCAGTTGCGGCGTGTGGGTAGACCCGCCCGGTCAAACTTGGGAAGACTTCGTGCATGCGATGGATGAGTTGGTGCTCGTTCTGGAAGGCGAAGTTGAATTTGCAATCGATGGCAAAATTTATCATCCGCAAATTGGCGAAGAACTGTTGATTCCCGCGCGCGCTTTGCACTCGGTTCGCAATCTCGGCAACACCACATCGCGCTGGTTGTACGGATACAAGCGATGAAGAGGTGAAAAGGTGAAGAGGTGATTTTATCGTTTCACCGAAAGCCCGCGGGTTCTTCATCAATGAAGTGGTTTAATTGTTTGACTGGAAACCATCGGATTTACATTCAAGGTTGATTTCCCAGCGGATGCGGCGGATCGCGCGGATGAAGACGGATGGATATTTATAAATCGAATACAATATTGAGTGCTTCATAACATACCCGTCCTCATCCGCTCAATCCGCGTTATCCGCTGGGAATGTCCCGTCAAATAAATCCCGGTGATTTTCCGTCCTAATCATTCATTCCCGAAAATGATTTTCTGTTAGCAGATGCGCGGCAGTTGTTCACCGCTGAACATATCAACGATGCGGTTGCCGCCGATGCGACTTTTCATCGTCACAATCGCTTGCGGCGCGGCGGCGACTTTGCCAACCACGCAAGCGCCTTCGCCAAACTGATGCGCGGTCAACACACGCAACGCTGCATCGGTTTGCGAGGCGGGAATAAACAACACAAAGCGCCCTTCGTTTGCCAGATAAAGCGGGTCAAATCCTAAAATTTCACACGCCCCGCGCACATCTTCGCGAACCGGAATGAAACGCTCTTCGACATGAACATTCACACGCGCTGCTTCAGCGATTTCAACCAGGGCGCTTGCCAGTCCTCCGCGTGTCAGGTCGCGCAGACAATGAATCTCAAGTCCTGCGCCAAGCAACTGGGCAACTAACCCGGCGAGCGGCGCGCAATCGCTTTCAATCTCGCTTTCAAATTCCAAGCCTTCGCGCTTTGCCATAATCGCAATGCCGTGACGACCTAAATCGCCGCTGATTAAAATCGCATCGCCGCTTTGGACACTCGCGGGCGCAATCGTCAACTCATGTTCGATAATGCCGACGCCAGCGGTATTGATAAAGATGCCGTCGCCTTTGCCTTTATCAACAACTTTGGTGTCGCCGGTCACCAGTTGCACCCCCGCCGCATCTGCCGCTTCGCGCATGGATTGAATGACGCGCCACAGGGTTTCCATCTCTAAGCCTTCTTCGAGGATGAACCCGGCGCTCAGGTAAAGCGGACGCGCGCCGCACATCGCCAAATCATTTACGGTGCCGTTAATCGCCAGCGTTCCAATATCGCCGCCGGGAAAAAAGAGCGGGCGTACAACATAGGAATCGGTCGTGAAAGCGAGTTTCGCGCCGCCAACGTTCAGCGTCGCGCCGTCGTGACGAACGCCAAGCAATGAATTGTGAAATGCCGGGACGAACATCTGTTCAATGAGTTGGTGCATCAATTTTCCGCCGCCGCCGTGCGCCAGCATCACCTGTGGATATTGCGAAATCGGAATCGGACAAGCCAGCGTAAATTCTTTTCCGTTTTTCATCGCTTATACCTCCGCCTGGGTTGCCATCAGTTCCACGCGGCGATAGCGGAAATAAGCGGCGCACGCGCCTTCGTTCGATACCATCGGCGCGCCGAGCGGATTTTCAGGCGTACAGCGGGTTCCAAATGCTGAACACTCGTTCGGTTTTTTGACCCCCTGCATAATCAACCCGCTGATGCACTCGGACGGTTCTTCAGCCGTATAACTCGCCACACCGAATTTTTGCTCGGCATCATACGCCTGATATTTTTCCTGCATCCCCAAGCCGCTTTCGGCAATTTCACCGACGCCGCGCCATTTGCGTGGCACAATCCGAAAAACTTCGCGAATGATTTGTTGCGCCGGTTCATTGCCGGTCTTGCGAACCGAACGGGCATATTGATTTTCGACTTCGGCGCGTTCCTCTTCGAGTTGCCTGATGCACATATAAACGCCCTGCAAAATGTCTAACGGTTCAAAACCCGTCACGACAATCGGAACCTGGTATTTTGCCGCAATCGGTTCGTATTCGGTATAACCCATGATGGTGCAAACGTGACCGGCGGCAAGAAATCCCTGCACGCGGGTGAGCGGCGAAGAGAGAATCGCTTCCATTGCGGGCGGCACCAGGACATGCGAAACCAGTATGGAAAAATTTTTGATGCCCTGGGCGTAAGCTTGATAAACCGCCATGGCGTTTGCGGGCGCAGTGGTTTCAAAGCCGACGGCAAAAAATACGATTTCTTTCGCAGGGTTTTCCCGGGCGATTTTTAAACAATCGAGCGGCGAATAAACGATGCGCACATCGCCGCCCGCGGCTTTCACCAAAAATAAATCTTTCTGACTTCCCGGCACGCGCAACATATCGCCGAACGAACAGAAGATGACATCCGGGCGTGAAGCGATTTCGATGGCTTTATCAATGAGTTCAATCGGGGTCACACACACGGGGCAACCGGGACCGTGAACCAGGGTGATATTTTTCGGCAATAATTCATCAATGCCGAATTTGACAATCGCGTGCGTTTGCCCGCCGCAAATTTCCATAATCGTCCATTCTTTGGTGGTGACGCGGGCGATGGCTTCAACAAATTGTTTGGCGGCAATGGCGTCGCGGTATTCATCAACGAATTTCATGCTGCACCTCCTTCCTGCAACTCTTCGAGTTCGCCGATGGCTTTCAAATACTCGAAAACCTGATTGGCTTCCTGTTCATCAACGATGCTGATGGCAAAACCGACGTGAACCACGACATAATCGCCAGGTTTCGCTTCCGGCACATAACTCAAGTTCACCTCTTTGACGATGCCACCGAAATTGACTTTGCCACTTCGTAAAAGATCATCGCCGCGAATACTCATAATTTTTCCGGGAACCGCTAAACACATAGCTTACTCCTCTTTCATGGTGTGAATGGTTGCAAACGCCTGCCCCAACGCAATGCCGCCATCATTTGGTGGAATGCGTTGATGCCAGTAAGGGCGAAAGCCTTCCTCGCGCAAGCGCGCAACCGCTCGTTCAGTTAAATATTTATTTTGAAAACATCCGCCGGTTAAAACCACACATTGTTCGCCGATAAGCCTGGCGATACTGACAATCGCTTCGACCAGTGTGTTATGAAATTTCACAGAGATTTCTGCAACCGGAATCTGCTTGCGCCAGTCTTCAATAATTCCAAGTATCATCGGTTGCCAATCGAATATCAGTCTGGAGTCTGGAGTCTGGAGTCTGGAGTCATTGGCTTCAAGTGATGAGTGGTGAGTGATGAGTGATGAGTGACACTTATTATTACGCAATTCGCAGCAGGCTTGAGCCTCTCCCGCAATCCGCAATTGATAAGCGTTGTTGCTTGTGGTGCCGTCAAGCGCGAATTCCAGTTGCATTGCCGCTTGCCCCTCGAATCTGACGCGCTGATAGAGGTTGATGATTGCGGCGACAGCATCGAATAAACGTCCGGCGCTTGAGGTCAGTGGCGCATTGATTTGCTTTTGCAGCATCTGCTTTAACAGCGAAAGCTCTTCTGCGGTAAAAGCGCCAACCGGCGCGAGTTCATCCATCGCAAAAACCGCGTCGCCGAAAATTTCATAGAGCAAGCCAAGCGCAATGCGGCGCGGTTCTTTGATTGCCCGATCACCGCCCGGCAGATGAAAGGCGCGAAAGTGCGCCACACGTCGATATGCGCCATCCGACACTTGCAAAAATTCACCGCCCCAGATGGTTCCATCCGTTCCGTAACCTGTGCCGTCCCACGCCACGCCCAGCGCGCTTTCTGCAATCTCATTTTCCGCCAGACAAGCCATTACATGGGCAAAATGGTGTTGAATGCTTGTGATTGGTACATCCGAAGCTTTGGCAAATTTGGTTGACAGATAATCCGGGTGCGCATCGCAAGCGATTTGTGCGGGTTCGGCTTCGTAGAGGTTTTTGAAACTTGCAATCACTTGTTGAAAAGCGCCGTAAGCCTCGGCGGTTTCCAAATCGCCAATGTGCTGGCTGAGAAAAATTTCTTTGCCGACGGCAAGCGCCACAGTGTTTTTTAAATGCGCGCCGGTTGCGAGAATGACTTTCGATGTTTCTTTCAAATGCACAGGCAGCGGCGCAAAACCGCGCGCCCGCCGCATCACCAGTTCGCGCCCCGCCATCACCCGCACAATCGAATCATCGACGTGACGCGCAATCGGACGATTGTGAACCAGAAACACATCGGCAATATTTTTTAATCGTTCAAGGGCTTCAAATTCATCAATGCAAATCGGCTCATCGGAAAGATTGCCGCTGGTTGCCACGACCGGAAATCCCAGTTCATTCATCAACAAGTGATGCAAAGGCGTATAGGCAAGCATCACGCCAAGATAAGGATTATCGGGAGCCAGCACATCAGAAAGTCTGGAGTCTGGAGTCTGGAGTCCGGAGTCTTTTGGTTTTCGCTTGAGCAAGATGATTGGCGATTCCGATGAAACGAGCATTCGCGCTTCAAGGTCAGAGACCTGGCAAAGGGCTTTGATGGAGGCGAGCGACGGGCACATCAGGGCGAAGGGTTTTTCTTCGCGGCGCTTACGCTGGCGTAAATTTTTTACCGCTTCATCATTTCGCGCATCGACCATCAAATGAAATCCGCCCAAGCCTTTCACTGCAACCACTGCGCCTTGTCTGATGGCATCGGCAGCGGCAAGCAAAGCTCTATCTTTAGCGGCGATTGATTTGCCTTCACGGTTCCAGAGTTCGAGTTGTGGCCCGCACGCGGGACAGGCATTGGGCTGCGCGTGAAAGCGGCGGTCGAGCGGGTTTTCATATTCCGTTTTGCAGGCTTCGCACATCGCGAATTTTTTCATCGTGGTGCTCACGCGGTCGTAAGGCAGGGCTTCGATGATGGAAAAACGCGGCCCGCAATTGGTGCAGTTGGTGAAGGGATAACGATAGCGGCGATTGGTTGGGTCAAATATTTCGCTGAGACAATCTTTGCAGGTGGCGATGTCCGGCAAAACGATAGCGGTCTTTGCACCCGCGTCGTCGCTTTTGATGATTTCAAATTTCGTAAAGCCTTTGGCGTCGAGAAACGCCGATTCGAGGCTTTGAATAAACGATTGCGGCGGTTTTTCGGGTTCGATGCGCAGCAGAAAGTTTTCGAGTTGTTGGCGCTCGCCTTCGACTTCGATAAATACGCCTTGCGCCGAATTGTTGACCCAACCTGTGAGCCTGAGTTCCAAAGCCAACCGATAAATGAATGGTCGAAAGCCCACACCTTGAACCGCGCCGCGAATCGTTAGTCGCAAACGACTGCGGCTTTCGACACCACTCACCGGTTGTGCCATTTCACCTTGCATGAATTTATCTCTGATTTTTTTCGCGAATGACTATCTTAAACCGATTTTATCAATTGCGCCTGTTGCGCGAGGCGCAAAATTTCCGATTCAACTTCTCGCGCTGCCCGTTCAACCGCCGATGATAAGCCTTCGCCCATCGTAAAATTTTCGCCTTCGATGCCGTAAATCAATAATCGTTCGGGCAGTTGATGTAAAACTCGCGCCATCTCTATCGCTTCGGCAAGGCTGAATGCGTGAGTTGAATAATTAAAAAAATTCGTGGGAATTTTTTGCGCATTCGCATTCAGCCGGTGAATCGTTCCGACGGTTGCGCCTGAACTCACCGCATCAATGATAATGACGGAATTTTTATCTTTCAGCATTTCCATCAATGCAGCGCCTTCGCCGCTGTGTGCGATGATTTCACAATCATCCGAAAGTTTCGCGCACAACCGCGAAGCGATGATTAACCCCACCGCATCATCGTGGCGATAGCGATTACCGACTCCGATGATTAAAGTTTTTATCGTTTGCTCAAGCATTCATTTAGCGCCATCAAGTCAGTAGACCTTATTCGCGCTCGATTTCCAGTCGTAAAAAATGGGTCGCGCAAGAGATGCAGGGGTCGTAATTGCGCACAGCCTGTTCGCATCGCCAGGTCAGTTCATTCTGGTCAAGCGCGATGTGCGCGGGCACAAACGCCCGCAAATCCTGTTCAATGGTCTGCTGATTTTGCGAGGTCGGCGGAACGATTTTCGCATCCGCCACCAAGCCTTGCTCATCAAACTTGTAGCGATGAAAACAGATGCCGCGCGGCGCTTCGGTGCAACCATAGCCGGTTGCAGATTGCGGTTCCAAATCAATCGCCGCGCGTTCAGGCATCTCGTAATTTTCAATGATACGAATTGCTTCATCGAAAGCGTAAAGCGTTTCAACGGCGCGAACAATGATGCTTTTAAAAGGATTGTTACAGGTATGCGTGAGTCCTGCGGCGCTGGCGGCGCTTTTAGCGAGCGGCGACAATTTATCGAAATTCAAATTGTACCGCGCTAAAGGTCCGACGAAATACGCGCCGCGCGCTTTCAGGGTTGACTGCAAAGCGTTGGAATGTTCGACGTGTTCTTCAACGAAATGCGCGTCGTATTGACTGATGTCGATATCTAAACCTTGGTTGGAAACCAACCGCCCTTCATTAAACGGATATTCGCTTTCGTGACGCAGGGCGACGAATTCATAATCGCGTTCAAAATCGGGAAACTCCAAGCCACCGACAAAACGCACCAGGGTTGCGGCTTCATCACGCGCCGTTTTGAGTTGTTCAAGGAGTGGCGCAAGTTCCCGCCGGGTCGGCACGCGATAAAAACCGCCGACGCGAACATTGACCGGATGAATTTCTCTGCCGCCGAGCAGCGCCACTATGGCGTTACCGGCTTTCTTTAATCTGAGCGCCAGTTGCACAATTTCCGGGTGGTCTTTTGCCATCTGCAAGGCATCGGCATAACCGAGAAAATCCGGCGCGTGCAGCATGGCAACATGCAACACATGGCTTTCAATCCATTCGCCGCAATAAATCAGCCGCCGCAAGGCGCGCAGTGCGCCTTCGACCTTTACGCCAAAAGCATTTTCAATCGCGTGAATCGAACTCATCTGATAAGCAATCGGGCAAATGCCGCAGATGCGCGCCGTAATATCAGGGACTTCTGAAAAATGACGTCCGCGAAGAAAGGCTTCAAAAAAACGCGGCGGCTCGAAAATTTTCAACTTCACGTCAACCACTTCATCGCCTTTGAGTTTGACAAACAGCGCCCCCTCGCCTTCGACGCGAGCCAAATATTCGACTTTGATGGTTCTATTTTTCATGCGCTTCACTCTCTTTGCGAAACGGCTCCGCATAAGCGTTGATGCCGCGAAACAGGCGAACCAGTTCCATATCTTGCACACCCATTTTGGCAAATTGCGTGCTTAACGCTCTGGTGTTGGGCGATTCCATCGGCCCGAAACATCCGTAACAACCGCGATGATACGAAGGGCAAAGCGCATCGCAACCGGCGTGCGTCACCGGACCCAGACAAGGCGTGCCGCGCGCCACCATCACGCAAACATTGTTGCGCCTTTTGCATTCGATACAAACCGAGTGCGGCGGCGTGTTGGGTTTGCGGTTATTCAAAAACGCGCTGATGACTTCGATGAGTTGCGTTTTGTTTATCGGGCAACCCTGCAATTCAAAATCGACGAAGACGTGGTCGGAAATCGGCGTCGATTTATTGAGCGTGTGAATGTAATCAGGCGTCGCATAAACGATGGAGATGAATTCGCGCGCGTCTTTGAAATTTCTAAGCGCCTGAATACCTCCGGCAGTGGCGCACGCGCCGATGGTAACGAGGCGTTTCGAGGCGCGGCGCACCTGATGAATGCGTTCGGCATCATGCGGCGTGGTAATCGAACCTTCGACCAACGACAAATCATAGGGGCCACGCACCACTGCCCGCGAGGCTTCGGGAAAATTGGCGATTTCAATTTCCGCCGCAACCGCCAGCAATTCATCTTCGCAATCCAGCAGACTCAATTGACAGCCATCACAGGAAGCGAATTTCCAGACCGCGAGTTTGGGTTTCGCGTGCATAACTAAATCTCCGATTTGCCGAACAGTTCTTGAATCTGCGCGTAGCTGAAAACGGGACCGTCTTTGCAAATAAACGCGCCGCCGTACTGGCAATGCCCGCAAAAACCGATGGCGCATTTCATATTGCGTTCCATCGAAACATAAATCGCTTCGGCGGGCACGCCGCGTTTTTGTAGCGCGTTGATGGTAAATCGCATCATCACTTCGGGTCCGCAAATCATCGCAAGGGTATTTGTCGGGTCAAACGGCGCTTTGGGAATCAAGGTGGTGACCACACCGACATTGCCGCGCCAATCGGGACTGCCGCGGTCAACCGTGATGAAAACTTCGAGGTCAAATCGCGCCCGCCACTCTTCGAGTTCTTTGCGAAAGAGAATGTCCGCAGGCGTGCGTGTGCCGTAAAGCAACACCACTTTACCGAATTTTTCGCGCGCCGCGAGCATCTCGTACATTACCGGTCTGAGGGGAGCAAGCCCGATGCCGCCGGCCACGATGACCACATCATTACCGGTGGCTGCGGCAACCGGCCAGCCGCGACCATACGCGCCGCGAATGCCAACTCTATCGCCGCGTTTTAATTCGCCCAACGCTTTGGTGACGGTTCCGACAACGCGCGTCGTATGCACCAGAGTTTGCGGATTTGCGGGATTGCCGCTGATGGAAATCGGCACTTCACCGACGCCGAAGACGTAGAGCATATTGAATTGCCCGGCAGCAAAAGTTAATTCACTCGCGCCATCAACCGGTTCAAATTCCATCGTGAAGGTGTCGGCGGTTTCGCGCTTCACCCGGCGAATCGCATAAGCGCGCGGCAACATCGCTTCAGCTGAACCTGATATATGCATTTGTTCATCAAGCGTGGGTGCCATAAATATCCAACAGTTGAATGCGCGTCGCTTCGAGTCGCTGCACCATGATTTGGGTAAAGCGTTTCAGCAGTTCATAACCCAAATCATGATTTTCTTCGCATTTCGCGCGAATGCATTTGCCATCAAGTGCAATGGCGCGTGTGAGGGTGATGGCTTGCACATCGAGCGTCCAGCGGTAAGGCGGCACCAGCCATGACCAGCCGAGTATTTCGCCTTCGCCGATGGTTTGCACAACCATCGCGCCGCGAGATGGAGAGGCGACCTGTAAAGAGACCTGTCCATGACGTATGAGATAAAAATGGTCGGCGTTTGCGCCTTCGCGACCGATGAACTCGCCCGCTTCAAAGCGCACATTCGACGCGCAACCGGTGATGAGTTTCAGAAAACTCTCTTCGAGGTTTTTGAAAAAAGGATGCGCCGCCAGCAGCGGTTCAAGAGTTTCCACTTCACACCTCCTTATCCGGCAGTTCGCTTGCCATAATGTCACTGGTAGCGGTTTCGCTGGTAGCGGTTTCGCTGGTAGCGTTTTCGCTTTCACGAATCGCCCGCGTCTCTTCGGTAATGTCTATGCCGACCGGACACCAGGTGATGCACCGCCCGCAACCAACGCAACCCGACGAACCGAATTGATCAATCCAACTCGCCAGTTTATGGGTCATCCATTGGCGATAACGCGATTTGGTTGAATGGCGAACATTGCCGCCATGTATGTAAGAAAAATCCAAGGTGAAACAGGAATCCCACTTGCGCACACGCTCGGCATGCTCGCCGCGCAAATCGGTTACGTCTTCAACGGTTGTGCAAAAACAGGTCGGACAGACCATCGTGCAATTGGCACAGGTCAAACAACGCTTTGCGACATCATCCCAACGCGGATGTTCCATATTGCGATAGAGCAACTCTTTAATCCCATCGGTATTGAGTTGTCGCCCCATATGTTCAGCGGACTGACGCAACAACTCATCGGCGTGTTGATTTTCTACGTCTGTGGATTGGCGATGGGGAATTTGTTCGAGAATCGCTTCACCACGTTCGCTCCCGCTTTCAACGACGAAATAATGCTGATTGTCCTGCAAAATTTCAGTAAGCGATAAATCGAAACCCCTGGTGGCTTTCGGCCCGGTCTTCATCGATGTGCAAAAGCAGGTGTTTCCCGGTTGCGTGCAATTGACGGCAACGATGAAAAGGTTTTCGCGGTTGGTTGCGTAAGTTTGGTCGGTGATTTGTCCTTGCAGAAAAACCCGGTCTTGAATTTCGATGGCGTGAATCTCGCAAGCGCGCACGCCTAAGAAAGCAAACTTAGGCGACTGGCGTCGCGCTTCGATGAAATGCAAGCCATTGGCGTCACGTCGCGCTTGCCAGAGGCGAACGGTCGGCGGGTGAAGAAATTTTTTCCACGAATGCGGTCCGACAACATAACCGAACAACGCCTGGTCATGGCGTTTTTTCAAACGGTAGATACCCGCTTCCTGTTCATCCGTCCAACCGATGGGGAATTCCTGAACCGATTCGACGCGGTCATAAACGATTGCGCCATCACTGATGGTCGGAGCCATCACTTGAAAACCTTCACCGATTAACACGTCAATCAGTTTTTGAAAATCGCGGCTTTCGATAATTGCCTGCTTCATGACATCCGCCGTTGGTAAAAATTACTCAACCAGTTTGCATCCGGGGCGCTGATTATTAAAAAGCAAAGGTGAACTTATGAAAAATTCGCCATTGCATTTTGCTTATGAGTTTCAACGCAATTCCTAAGCCACACGACCCATTCATCCAACCCCTCTTGGGTGCGACAGGAAATCGGAAAAATTTTGGCTTCGGGGTTGACTTCCAAAACATTGCGTTCAAGTTCAGCGAGTTCAACCCCCGAATAAGGAAGCAAATCAATTTTGTTGAGCAACACGGCTTGCGATTCATGGAACATGAAGGGGTATTTCTTGGGTTTTTCCGCGCCTTCAACTGTCGAGTAAACCATCACCCGCAAATCTTCGCCGAGATTGAATTCGGCGGGGCAAACCAGATTGCCGACATTTTCAATCAACAATAAATCCAAATCATTGACCTTGAAATGGTGAAGCGCATGGTGAACCATTTTGGCGTCGAGGTGGCATACGGTTCCGGTGGTGATTTGATAAGCCGGAACGCCAAGCGCGGCGATGCGGTCGGCGTCGAGCGTGGTCATCAAATCGCCTTCGATGACGCCGAGCCGATAATCCGATTTGATGCGCTTGATGGTGGCTTCGAGCACAGAGGTTTTTCCTGCGCCGGGCGCTGACATAAAATTGATAACGAAGATGTTGTGACGGTTAAAGAAGATTTGGTTTTCCGCCGCCAGTGCTTCGTTGGCTTCGAGGATGTTGGATTCGAGAGTTACCTGATGCATTTTATCTCCCGTCTATTCAATATCGAGATATTCGATTTGCAATTCTCTGCCGGCAATGATTATCAACATTTCGTTGCACTTGGGACAGAGCAAATTGAAATCATTGATTGATGATTCGACTTCGCCGCAACGCTGACAATGAACCCGCAGTTTGATGGTTTCGATTTCAAGTTCTGAGTTGTGAGCCATTGTCTCGAGTTTCATTGCCGCGAAAGAAAATTCCAACGCCTCGCGAACCACGCCGCGAAATTCACCGACCTTGAGTTTGATTTTTTTTATGGCGCATGCGCCGTGCTCGCGGGCTTGCCGTTCGGCGACTTCGAGAATGCCTTGAATGATGGCGGCTTCGTGCATAAAAGTCTCTACAAACCTGGCGACCTCTGCATTTTTCTCTGCCTCTCGGCGGTTTCATTTACCGGCAAAACCGCAGAGAACGCGGAGGTTTTCGCAGAGGTCGCTGAAATTCACACCGACAATTTGTTAAGCCAATCAATTTGAAAATTGACCCCGGTCGTCAAATGTTCACATCTACGCCGGCAAGATTTTTTTCCCGTCTGAATCATACTCTGCGGTCAAGGCTTCCAATTTCGCGATACCGAATTCCATATCTTCGCGTTGAGCTTTGGTAAGCATCGGCACTTCGGCGATTTCAATGGTTCTGAGCGTCACTTTGTTATTCGAGTTGCGATATTCACCCCACCAGACGCCGGCGATTTTCGCTTCTTGCCAGAAGGTATGTTCGGCGCCGCGATAATCAATCGTCAAATTGCCGCGTCCGAGTGTTTCATCGAGAAATTGCGAATCATTATTGGTAAGCGGGAAATTCAAAATGTTGATGGTGCGGGTTGCGCCATTCACTCTCAGTTCAATCAACGCATGTTTGATTTCATTGAGCAGCGCCAAAGCATTCATGAGTTCCATTTGTGTGATTCCTCCAACGGTTTACCTGCGCGGTTATTTTTTCAACGACTGCATCAATCGAAGATGCGACTTCCGCACACATCGGTTCGCCCCAAAGGTGACTTTTGGGTTGTACGCCGAAAAAGACGAACTCCTGTGGTTGATAGTTGAGCAGTTGCATCAGCGCGAGAACTTCGTGAAAGGAGACTTGATGCTCGGACATTTTGACGCTCAGTTTTGCAGGAACTTGTTCGGCATCAAGTCTCACGATTTCGCCGGGGGTTCCGCCAAAGGCTATGGCATCGGCAACAATGATGTGGGTGCGGTCTTTCAGATAAGGCAACAGGTACAACCCTTGCGACCCGCCGTCTACCACATCAACTCCGGCGAGATCATTACAAGTTTTGCAACGCCTGGCTACTTCGACGCCGAAACCATCATCGCCGAGAAGCGGATTGCCGATGCCTAAAATGACCAGATTCATTCCTTCTTCCATGGTTTCTCGTTCGGTTTCCAACTCGCGGGGCGAATCTTGATGCCGGTGATGATCGACGACAACAAGCCTTTCTCCGCGAAAATTTCATAATAAAAAACGAAAGCGATGTGGTGAATCATAAAAGCGATGATCGCCCACATCATCAACCGATGGATGCTGCGCACATTGGCTTCGCTGCCAAATAGCGGAACCACCCATCCGAAAAAGGTATCGAGGAATCCGCCGGGATTGATTTTGCCAGCCATCGCAAATCCGGTGACACCGATAAACGAGGCGGCAAGAAACAGCAGTGAATAACTGAGCGACGCCAGCGCGTTATGACCGAGGGTGTGCGGTTCGCGGTCAACATAACGCAGAGAAAGATATTCTTTTAACTTCCACCAGACTTCGCGCCAGTAATCGCCTTGCCAGAGGTTGAGGCGAAACCACTGGCTGTAAGTTTTACCGGCGAAAAACCAGTAAAATCTCACCAAGCCATTCATGGTGAAAACTACCGCCGCAATGAAATGCAGATTTTTCATCGTCGCCATCGAATGCGCGCCGTAGGGTTCATCAACCGTGGGGCGGAAAAAGGGCCCGCCGATATAAAAACCCGTGTAAATCAAAGTGGCGACCGCAAACAGGTTGACCCAGTGCGTAAGGCGCACGATTCTGTCCCAGACGTAATACCTGACCGTGCGTTCGGTCTTCACCTGCGGCACAGCCTCGACTTTTATGTGTTGAACATCCGCTGTCATCTCAAGTGGCCTCCTTTCCCCTATTTGACCACTTCGACCTGCGTGATTTCGTTGCCGTCCATATCGAGAACGTGCGTCGAACACGCAAGACAAGGGTCGAATGAGTGAATCACCCGAAGAATTTCGAGCGGTTGTTTGGGGTCGTGAACCGGCAGACCAATCAACGAGGCTTCAAAGGGTCCGTGCTGTCCGGTCGGGTCTTTCGGGGAACCGTTCCAGGTGGTGGCAACGACCGCTTGATAGTTGGAAATTTTCTGGTCTTTGATTTTTACCCAATGGGCGAGCGCGCCGCGCGGCGCGCCATAAGTGCCAACGCCTTTCAGTTCGCCCGCTCCCCAGGTCGATGGCTCCCATTTTTCGGTATTCGCGGTTTGATAATCGCCGGCTTTGATGTTGGCTATCAACTCTTCGTAAAGTTTCTTGAGCAACACGGCGGCGCGACGAGTTTCAATGCCGCGCGCCAACGTGCGACCAAGCGTCGAATAAATCGCTTCAATCGGCACGCCCAAAATCTTCAACGCCTCATCAACGTAACTGCGAACTTCTTCGTCTTTATGGGCATAGGCGAGAATGGTGCGCGAGAGCGGGCCACCTTCCATAGCGTGACCGCGCCAGCGCGGCGCTTTCATCCAGGAATATTTCTTGTCCATTTCCAGAAATTCCCAGGGCGGTTTCGGGCCATCATATTTCGGCGCGGTTTCGCCATCCCAGGGGTGGAAACCTTTGGCATTGCCTTGCGAATACTCGAACCACGAATGCGAAATGAATTCCTGAATCTGTTCGGGGTCGCGCGGGTCAACTTCAAAAATTTCATTGAGGTTGCCGTTTAAAATCGCGCCGCCTTTCCAGCGATTGGTTTTCGGGTCGCCGCCGACGGTCGGAAAATCGCCGTAATCGAGAATGCCTTTGTTGCTCACCCCGCCGCCCCATTTCGCCCAGTCTTTATAAAACCCGGCGATGGCGACGAGGTCTGGATAATAGACCTGTTCGACCATATCAATGGCTTCGTCGATTTTGGCTTTCACCAGTGTGAGTTTATCGATGTTGATAGCGTCGGGATGATTGGGATTGATGGCGCAGGGGACGCCGCCGACAATCAGATTGGGATGCGGATTTTTGCCGCCATAAACCGCATGAATCTTGACGATTTCCCGTTGCCAGTCGAGCGCCTCAAGATAATGCGCAACCGCCAGGAGATTGACTTCGGGCGGCAACTTATAAGCGGGATGTCCCCAGTAACCATTGGCGAAAATGCCGAGTTGTCCCGACTCGACAAATTTTTTCAAACGATTCTGCACATCGGTGAAATAACCGACGGATGATTTGGGCCAACGCGAAATTTTTTGCGCCAGTTCCGATGTCGCTTTCGGGTCGGCTTTGAGCGATGACACCACATCGACCCAATCAAGCGCATGCAGGTGATAGAAATGAACCACGTGGTCGTGAATATGCAACGCGGCAATCAGTTGATTGCGAATGTTATTGGCGTTTGCAGGAATCTTGATGCCGAGCGCATCTTCAACGGCGCGCACCGAGGTCACCGCATGCACCAGGGTGCAGACGCCGCAGATGCGTTCAGCCAAAGCCCAGGCATCGCGCGGGTCGCGTCCCTGCAAAATGATTTCGATGCCGCGAAACAAGGCGCTGGTGCAGGACGCATCACTGATGACGTTATCATCGCCAACAACGGTTTGCACGCGAAGGTGTCCTTCGATGCGGGTAATCGGGTCAACAACAACTCTTTGAGCCATAACTTATTCCTCCTTCCCTTCGGTCGCGCTGGCGTCTTGCGGCGTTGCAGTGGGTTCAACAGGTTTCTTGCTGGTGGCTTTCTTTATCGCCGAAGTAACGAGATGAATGCCTGTGGCGGCGGCGACGCCACCTGCGAACAGTCCGCCAATCTGGTCAGCCGTCGCAAATCCCGGAAGCGGCACATCCGGCACATGCGAATAGAGCGGTTGTCTATCCCAGTAATCAGGTTCCGAACAACCAAGGCAAGGATGCCCGGATTGAATCGGGAAACTGACACCTTCGTTCCATTTGGTCACCGAGCATGAGTTATAGGTTACAGGTCCGCGACAGCCGACTTTGTACAGACACCAGCCTTTGCGCGCCCCTTCATCATCAAATTTTTCAACATACATACCGGCGTCAAAGAAAGCGCGACGATAGCATTTGTCGTGGATGCGTTGACCGTAAAAGACGCGCGGACGTTGGAGATTATCGAGCACCGGCAACGAACCGAAAGTCACCAGATGAACAATCGTTCCCATAATCACTTCGGCAATCGGCGGGCAGCCGGGAATGTTGACGACCGGCTTGTTGGTGATGATTTTACCCACAGGTTTGCAGCCGGTCGGGTTGGGTTTAGCAACCGTGACGCAACCAAACGATGAACACGAACCGACGCAGATAATCGCGCTTGCGCCTTCGGCGGCTTTTTGCAGATGCTCAAGCGCGGTTTGCCCGCCGACTGTGCAATAGATGCCGCCATCGGCGGTCGGCACCGAGCCTTCGACCGCGAGGATATATTTACCGAAATTCTCTTTCATGCCTTTTTCGGTAATCTCCTGCGCCTGAGTGCCGGCGGCGACTTGTATGGTTTCCATGTAATCGAGCGAGATGAGTCCTAAGATGGCATCGGCGACCAGTGGGTGCGAAGATTTAATCAGCGATTCACTGCAACAACTGCAAGCCGCGAAATTGAGCCAATAGACAGGCGGACGCGGCGCGGTTTCCAAAGCTTTAACGACTGTTGGAATGAGGGTGGTTTCAAGTCCTAGAAAAGCAGTGGTGGTCGCGCAGAATCTCAAAAAGTCGCGTCTTGAAATTCCTGTCCGTCGCGCTGCTTCGTAAAAAGTTTCAATCGGCATGACTCCTCCTTTCGCGGCTTGTGGGCGAATCTTTTGCCAACAGCACTGACTAACAAAGAATTTCGCCGCAGCCGGAATTGATGAATAGAATGCAAAGATCAATAAATAAAATCGGCAGAGAAAATGCGCCATCGCATCTTCTCAAGTGCCTGTGATTGAGATTGATTTCGGGAATTCGAGCTTACGTACAGCCCTTGAACACACGGGCTTCGATTGGCATCAGGCAAAATGCATTCCAGCCGAAAAGGTGAGAAAAATTACCGTTCGAGGTTTTATAGTACAAATATGGTGCGGAAATTTCCGGTCTTGCGGAAATTCCCGCGTTGCGCCTGAGTGATTTTGACCAATGTTAAAATTTGAAACAGGTTTTCTAAAAATTAAATTTTCCGACCTGCGAAAAATTTTCCTGACAGGAGGCTTGCTCAACTCAATCCGAAAATCGCGCCGCTCTCGTCAACATCCATCTTCGCGGCTTGCGGCACTTTCGGAAGTCCGGGCATCAACATCATCGCGCCCGCGACCACCACCACAAATCCCGCTCCCGCCGAGACGTGCGCATCCGTGACCGTCAATGTCCAACCCTTTGGAGCGCCAATCAATTTCGGGTTATCGGAAAGCGATGCAGGGGTTTTCGCCATACACACGGGCATTTTGTCAAAACCGAGCGCCGCGAATTTCTTCAATTTCTTGCGGGCATCGGATTCAAAATAGACGCCGCTTGCGCCGTAAATTTCCGTAGCAATCTTTTCGACCTTCTGTTCAATGCCGAGGTTCAAATCATAAAGCGAACGCACCTCATTTGTGTTGGTTTTATCGGCAACCGCTATAACTTTTTCTGCCAACTCCAAAGCCCCTTCGCCGCCTCTGGTGAAGACTTCCGTAAGCGCGCATTCGACCCCCGCTTCGCGACAGAAATTCTGCACGATGGCGATTTCCGATTCCCTGTCATTGGGGAACCGATTGATGGCGACGACCACCGGCACGTTGAACTTTTTCAGATTCTCAAGGTGTTTTTCGAGATTGCTTAACCCTCTGCGCAAGGCGACACCGGTTTCTTCATTTGCCTCGCCGGATGCGCCGTGCGCCGCCAACGCTTTAATGGTGGCGACGACGACGGCGGCAGCAGGTTTAATGCCCGATGCCTGCATCACCAGATCGAAATATTTTTCCGCGCCTAAATCCGCGCCGAATCCCGATTCGTTGACGACATAATCGGCAAGCTTCAAAGCCATCTGTTGCGAGACGATGCTGCTGGTGCCGTGCGCGATGTTGGCAAACGGTCCGGTATGCACAAACGCCGGAGTGTTTTCCGTCGTCTGCACCAGATTGGGCATAATCGCTTCGTTTAAAACAACCATCATCGCGCCCGTCACATTCAAATCGCGGGCGCGAATCAAATGTCCATCCAAATCAAACCCGACAGCTATGTCTTCCAAGCGACGGCGCAAATCCTGACGCGAAGTGGCAAGCCCGATAATCGCCATGACTTCTGATGCGGCGGTAATCACAAAGCCGGTTTCTCGCGGCACGCCATTGGTTTTGCCGCCAAGCCCGACGATGATGTGCCGCAAGGCGCGGTCGTTCATATCGATGGTGCGCGGCAGAAAAATATTGTCCACATCGATGCGTAAAGCGTTGCCGTGATGAATGTGCGAATCAACGGCGGCGGCAAGCAGATTGTGCGCTGTGGTGACCGCGTGAAAATCACCTGTGAAGTGCAGGTTGATGCGTTCGGCGGGCAGGACTTGCGATTTGCCGCCGCCGGTTGCGCCGCCTTTCAGACCAAATACCGGACCAAGCGACGGTTCGCGCAAGGTGACGATGGCTTTTTTGCCCAGGCGGTTGATGGCTTGCGAAAGCCCTATGGAAACGACGGTCTTGCCTTCGCCATGATTTGTGGGGGTGATGGCAGTGACCATAATCAATTTGCCGTCTTTTTTAGGCTGCAAATCGGTCAGCAATTTCAGCCTAAGTTTTGCCATGTGCCAGCCGTAATTGACGGCGTATTCATCGGGTATGGCGAGTTGTTCAACGATTGCGCGAATTGGTTTGAGTCCTTCGTACATAACTTTTTCCTTCTGGGGTCGCATCAATGCAGGGTGAGTGAGGTGAGCGGATTCGTCACTTCATCAAAATCAAAACAGGTCTGGCACACGCGCCGGAAAGCGCGAAAGCTTTGTAGTTCAATATCGGGCGCGAGGTAGTCGAATTTCACAGGCTCTTCGCGCAGCAAATCGGTGCTTAAATATTTTTTGTTGTCATCGGGAAACACAGTCACCACCACCGCGTCTTGACCCAATTCATTTTGCGCCATCAATGCGCCGATAAAATTTGCGCCCGAAGAGATGCCGACCGCGAGTCCGAGATTTGCCGCCAGCTTTTGCGCCATCAAAATCGCATCGCCATCCGAAACGGCAATCACCTGATCGAGTTCATCGAGATTAACGATTGCCGGAATGAATTCATCGGAAATGCCTTGAATGCGATGCTGCCCGACTTTGTGACCTGTAGAAAGAGTCGGCGATTCGGCGGGTTCAAGCGGGTGCAGTTTAATGTGTGGATTCATCCGCCGAAGAAAGCGCCCGACCCCCATAATCGTGCCACCGGTGCCGACGCCGGCGACAAAAGCGTCGGGCACAAGCCCTGCGGATTGCAACTGGTGCCAGATTTCCGGCGCGGTCGTCTGTTCGTGGGCTTCAACGTTGGCATCATTAGAGAACTGGCTCGGCAGAAAAACCTGCTTATCGCGTTGGGCAAGCTCTTCGGTGAGTCGTATGCTGCCTAAAAAGCCGCCCTGTTCGCGCGACACCGGAACGATTTCCGCGCCGAGGCTGCGAATCAAAGCGACGCGCTCACGGCTCATCCAATCGGGCATAAAAATTACCACGCGATGACCGAGCGCCCGCCCGATTGCCGAAAAAGCGATGCCGGTATTGCCGCTGGTGGCTTCGGCAATCGTCGCGCCGGGTTGAATCTTGCCCGATTGATAGGCTTTTTTGAGAATATGAAACGCCATGCGGTCTTTGATACTGCCGGTAAGGTTGAGGTTTTCGGCTTTGGCGTAAATGATGCGCGCTTGGTTTTTGTAGGTGAAACGGATTGCCAGAAGCGGCGTGTTGCCAATCATGTGTTTCAAATCTTTGAAGCGGTCTATGGATTGGCGGTCGAGTAGAGATATTGATTCAATCATCATGTTTCCGAATAAAAACGCAAAAAAGTTTGCGTGAGCAAAATCGCCATGAGTTTGGATTTCGCTCACGCAAGGTTACAGGTCAGGTGGTTGCGGTCATTGAAGCAATAGTGGGTTGTTCTAATTCCATATCTTCGGCGTGACAATGTTCACAAATCGCCTTGAAGGTTTTCATTACATCATCGTAAGTCAAATCCACAGGCTTATGGGCATCAGCCGGTTTGGCATGCGTAACCACATCGTTCAGGGAGAGGATGCCTGCAAGTTTTGCTTCATCGTTGACTACCGGCAACCGGCGAACTTTCTCTTTACGCATCAGTTTGAGCGCCGTATGAATATCATCATCAGCTTTGCAACCCCACACATGACCGGTCATCACTTCGCCGGCGATAATTTCATTGGCGCATTGATTGCGCGTGCCAACGGCAATGGCTATATCGCGGTCAGTGATGATGCCTTCAACCGTACCGTCATCGGTTATTACGGGAAGCATGCCGCAATCGCCTTCCCACATAATGGCGGCGGCAGTTGCCAGATTGGTGTTAAACCCACATACCCTTACCCTCTCACTCATCACATCTTTCACTTTCATTTCGATTGCCTCCTTTCGTCAGCCGCAAAAGGGCTGAATAGATTTTGCTGCTCAACAGCGTTCTAAGTCATGGTTTGAAAGTTCTGAACACTTTTAAAATCGGGAACCCGTGCGATTTCCATTCTGATAACCAACCTTGGCAGCCGAAAAAGAATTCCGAACGCTTCTCACCTTAATCGAGTTTGTGACCTATTGAACATTCTCCAAAAACTCTCACGCTCAACCGTTGCTCCGGGCTGAGGGGCGCTCAGGTTGACTGCTCAGAGGTTCACTTTTTCTGAATGGACTCTATGTATTTTGTCAATGCATAGACATTAAGTATCGAATGAGTTTGACCTTTTTTGAGTCGGAAAATATTTCCCCAAACCGGCATCTCTTTCGTTCCGTGTATGGTCAGTTCGGTTTGACCTACCTCACCAGCGATGACATTTTGGATGCGAAGACTGGGGAATTTCCCTTCGTTCTTCTCAATTGCTGTCAGATCAGGGGGAGCTACTTTCAGATTGGGTGTCACGGGTCCATTGCCCATGCCATCAATACCGTGACAGCTGGCACAATATTGTAAGTAAAGCTTACGCCCTCGGTCATTTGCAGTAGCTAATGTTTGAAAAGAACTGTTTGCGAGAAGGACTAACGAAATCAACATCATAAAGGAGACTACCTTGGCAAATCTCTTAAACATCAGATTCACCTCCTTTCGTCAATTGTTAGCCTGCCCATTATACCTTAGCGATCAGTTATTCCTCCATTCGTAATGAATATATAAAAACCACATCCTTTTTATTGTTGCAAAATTCAGACCGAAGTTATTAAGGGGTATTTCCTTGTTCAATCTGAAGCTTTTGTGCAAACTTCCCCATCGCTTGGGTGAAAGCGCGCAACCCTGTTCGCCACTGAAGCCTTTTTCTGCCCGTCGCATCACTCGCAAGATTCGGTACGTCGGTTGCCTGTTGATTTATATGTTGACTCTCGAAGGGGAGAGTCACCGTAGTTAAAACTATTTTTGAAAGGGCAACGATATGACACTTCCAGTACAAATCACGTTTCGCAATATGCAGTCTTCGGATGCCATCGAGGCATTAATTCGTGACCGAGCCGCCAAACTTGAAAATTACTACAACCGCATTTTAGGATGCCGGGTCCTGGTCGAGGTTCCCAATCGCCATCACTTGCGGGGTCGCCATCGTCATATCAAAATTGACCTGGTAGTGCCCGATGAAGAACTGGTCATCAACCATGAACCTAATTTGCATGCCAAGAAAAAGCAGCTTGAAAACGAGGAGTACAGCAAAAGCGAAGAATGGAACGCTCCGCACAAAGACATCAAAGTGGCAATTCGCGAAGCGTTCGACGTTGCCAAACGCCGCTTGCTCGATTATGCGCAACGCAAACGGTTGGATGTAAAACAACACAGCCGACCGGCAATCAAGCGGCGCAAAAAGGTTGAAATTGCCAAAACCGAAATTCTTGATGAGGGGTGAATTATGCTTAAAGAAAACCTGAATCCTGAAGAAAAGTTGAACGCCTTCAACCGTCCGACAATCTACAAAACCGCAACCAATATTCATCCGTTGCACTGTCGGGAATGCGCGCGACTTTACTATGTTGACGAAGACATTTACCGCCGCGCCGTAGCCGGGTTTGTCGGCGACCTTTCGGAAGTTCGTTTTGTGTGTGAGGCTTGTGAAAGCGGCTATGGCGAAGAAGCCCACGGGCATTAAACGCAATCACCGCTTTGCGAAAGCGAAGAGGCGAGGAGGTCAGTTGTATGAAAACCTTGATGGCTACCGATGGTTCAAAAGAATCGACTACGGCTTTGCGCACCGCCAGCCGCCTGATTCGTCAGGACGGCAATGAAGTCGATGTGTTATGCGTAGCGCCGGAATTCTATCCACTCAAAAGCAAAAGCCGCGCGGCAAGCGCAAATCAGAACAAAATTCGCCAGCATTATCAACGACGCATCGCGCAGGAAACCAAGGCGATTCTTGATAAAGCCATGACCGCACTGCTTTCGCGAAGCATCGCTGCGCATACCGTTTCGGAAATCGGTTCGCCCGCAGACATCATTGTGCGCATGGCTGATGAATATGAGGTGACGGTTGTCGGTTCCAAAGGCAAATTTACCGCGGCAAACGTCGGGCTTGGTCCCGTCGCCTCTCGCGTCGTCGAACGCGCGCAGGGCGTCGTGCTGGTTGCCAGAGAGTTGACCACCGATGAAAACCTGCGCGTGTTGATTGCCGTGGACGGCTCGCTTGCGTCAATCAATGCGCTCAAAGTGATGCGCGAGTTTTTTAATCTGAGCGGCGCGGAAATCACCTTGATTCATGTGAAAGAAACCCCCTGGATTCATCTGGGCTTGGAGCGCGAGTGGTTCGATTATGCGACCGATACCTTCGACAAATCCGACCCGGAAATTCAACTCGAAATCGAATTCCAACGCGAAGCCGAAGCGGTTTTGGAAGAAGCTCAGAACCGTCTCGACAAATTGAACTATTCGGTTTCGACGGTGATTCAGGAAGGCAATCCGGCGACCGAGATTTTAGGCGAAGCTGAAAATGGCGATTACGATTTAATCATTCTCGGAGCCACCGGCTCCGTAGATGCCAAACACCATATGCTGGGCAGCGTCTCTGCAAAAGTTGCCTGGCAAGCGCCCTGTTCGGTCGCCATTGTGAGGTTTATCGAATAATTTGCGTTGTCACCTCCTTGAGGTTTCTCCTTTGGCTCGACATCGCCACGCAGGTAACCGGCATAGTTTTCTCCATGCGACTAAGACGGAACCTGCAAAGCGCTGTTGAGCCTTTTTTTATAAACCGCCATAATACTCGCAGGGCAGTGAGTTCGATTCGCTTCAGAAAAAATATTCATGCGTACTACATTACTCAGTTTCATTGACGATTTTGCCCGTCGTAAACGAGAGAAAGTCTTTTCTCATAAACCCGAACTCAGAGTCGTGGAGTGGTCAGGCGAACAGGTCGCCGAGTCCATCTATCAATTCGCCCGCGAACTTGATGCCCGCCGGATTGCAAAAGGCGACCGCGTGTTGCTGTGGGCAAAAAACCGCCCCGAATGGGTGGTCGCGTTTTTCGGCTGTCTGCTGCGCGGCGTGGTGGTCGTGCCGCTCGATTTACATAGCTCGTTGGATTTTGTCGAGCGCGTCAAAGCGCAAACCACCCCGAAACTTTTAATCTATAGCGATGAATATGGCATCGCGCTTGACCAAACGCTTGACCGCATCAAACTCGAAGACCTCGCGCAAATCATTAAACAACATTCAACCGCGCCTTATTCACAAGCCGATATTAATGAAGATGACCTGGTTGAAATCATTTACACATCCGGGACGACTGCCGACCCGAAAGGCGTGTGCCTGACGCATAAAAATTTACTGGCAAATATTTTGCCGCTTGAACGTGGAATGCAGAAATATCTGCGCTTTGAATGGCTCATTCACCCGATGCGCTTTTTGAGTCTGGTGCCGCTCTCGCACGTCTTCGGTCAATTTATGGGACTGTTCGTGCCGCAACTTTTGACCGGCGAAGTCCATTTTCAGGAATCTCTAAACCCATCGGAAATCATTACGACTGTCAAACGCGAGCGCATCTCGGTCATCGTCACCATCCCGCGACTGCTGGAATCACTGCGCGATAAAATCGAACGCGAATGGCAAGCGAGCGGCGAAGCCGAAAAATTTCATCAACGGTTCAAAGCCGTCGAAGGCAAACATTTCCTCAGAAAATGGCTGGCTTTTAAAGATATTCACCGTCGCTTAGGCTGGAAGTTCTGGGCTTTTGTTTCGGGCGGCGCAACCCTCGATGCGGAGACTGAAGAGTTCTGGCATCGCCTCGGTTATTTAACCGTGCAAGGTTATGGGATGACTGAGACCGCATCGCTGGTGAGTTTCAATAATCCTTTCGAGGCAACGCGCGGGTCGATTGGCAAAACCTTTGCAAGTCAGGAAATCAAGATTGATGAAAGCGGCGAAATCCTGGTGCGCGGCACCAATGTCTCGCCCGGTTACTGGCAAAACGGTGTCAAACCGTTTGCCGGCGCGGAAGGCTGGTTGCGCACCGGCGATATTGCCGAACGCGATGCGGAAGGCAAACTGTTTTTCAAAGGGCGCAAAAAAGATGTGATTGTCACGGCAGCGGGTTTGAATATCTATGCCGAAGACCTCGAAGCCGCGCTCAACCATCAACCCGAAGTGCGCGACAGTGCCGTGATTGCTATTGAAGGCGCACGCGGCGCGGAACCGCTCGCGGTTTTGTTGCTGCACGACGAACACGCGGATGCGCAAACCATCATCAAACGCGCCAATCAAAGTTTAAGTGAGTATCAACAGATTCGTCGTTGGTTCGTCTGGCAGGATGCGGATTTTCCGCGCACCACGACGACGCAAAAGACCCGCAAACGCGACATCGTTGAAGTGGTGCGCAGTGAACTGGCTGGCAGCAAAGTGCATCAACCCAGTGCCTCACCTTTGCTTGAAACGATTGCGCGACTGAGCGGCGAAGCGGTGTCGCAGCTTAACGCCTCTGCCAATATCGCCACCGATTTAAAACTTGATTCCATCGGTCGCGTTGAACTGCTGAGCGCGCTCGAAGAACGCTATCAGGTTGAACTCGATGAATCGGCATTCACCGCGGCAACCACGCTTGGCGACATTGAAAAAATGATTCACCAAACCGGGACAAGCGGGGAAATCAACCCGCCTGTTGAAGTAAAACGCCCGTATCCCTTTGCCGAGTGGGCTTACCGGTTTCCGGCAACCTGGATTCGTTTGGTGGCGCTATATCTATTGATTTTGCCGGCTGTGCGATTGCTGGGTTCACCGAGCGTGCGCGGCAAAGCGCATCTCAAAAATTTACGCGCGCCGGTTTTATTGGTTTCCAATCACATCACCCAAAACGATGCCGGACTCATTCTTGCCGCCTTGCCGTTTCGCTTCAGGCGCAAACTGGCAATCGCTATGCTTGGTGAAAGGTTGCGCGATATGCGCTATCCGCCAAAGGGTGTCAACTGGTTTCGCGCCGTCATCTGGAAAATCGAATGGCTATTGATTACCGGTTTTTTCAATGTTTTTCCGTTGCCGCAGGAAGGTGGCTTCAGAAAAAGTTTTGCCTTTGCCGGGCAGGCGGTTGATCGCGGTTATAACGTTCTGGTATTTCCCGAAGGTACACGCGCCAAAGACGGGTTGCTGCATCCGTTTATGCGCGGCACGGGTTTGTTGGTCGAAGGATTGAATATCCCGGTTGTGCCGGTAAAGATTGACGGCTTGTTTGAGTTGAAACAAAAAGGCAAACATTTTGCGTTGCCCGGACAGATTAAAATTACTTTTGGCGAATCGGTGAGTTATGCAAACCGCGATGCGGATTTCATTACCAGAGATTTACAACAGCGGGTGGCGAACTTATCGTGATGGGTTTTTTGCCGTTTCGTTTTATTTATCAAATGGAAAAAGACCGGGCTTGATTGCAATTTAGATTTCCCGGCGGATATTGCGGATGCGGCGGATGCGGACGGATTTTCCGCTACCTTTGCGACCAGTGCTTTTGAATTTTTGGCGTATATTCGCCGGGAAATCCCAATTGATAATGAGTCAGGTCGCCTTCGCAAGCTGATTAAAACTTTTCGCTTTAATCAACAAACCGATTGAACCTTGCAATCAGTCTTTCAAAACTGAAACGGGCGCACCGCGAAATCATCTAGGGTGATGGTAAAACTTTGCCGGGCGCTTCCGGCGACAAAACGAACGATGACCTCTGCGGTGACCGCGATGGTCAAACTCACCAGATTTCGGGCAAGCGGATAATCGCAGATGTCGTCTTGCGCCGCCGATGGCACGCGATAAATATCATTCCAGACCACTTCCGCGTAACCGTTGGCAAGCCCTGCGTGCAGGCATTGCACACCAGCCGTTTCCGAATAATCTTTCACCGCGCGACGCGAGGCGCTGTTATCAAAAGTATCAACGACGAGGTCACAATCTTTTAAGAGTTTTGCCGTATTGGTTGTGGTCAATTCTTCGGCGCGCGCATCAACTTTGACACCGATGGCGCGATACAAACTGTTGGCAAGAATTTTCGCTTTGAATGCCCCGACATCGGTTGCGAAATAAGGTTGGGTTGACAGGTTGCGTTCTTCGATGCGGTCGCGGTCAATCACTCGCAAATTGGCGAAGCCTTGCCGCGCAAGCGTCTCAACCAGATTTGCGCCAAGCGCCCCCGCGCCACACACGGTGATGCGCGCTTCGCTCAATCGCCGCATCACTTCATCGCTGCGATGCAGATACTCGTGGAAAAGATATGTTGTGTTGCTCATAGATGAATAGTCTGGAGTCCTCATGAAAACGATGAACGATGAACGATGAACTTTGCATATAGCAATCCTGTTCATACTTCATCATTCATCGTTCATACTTTCTTGTTCAGAATCCTGTATCCCGAATCCTGTTCACTATTGCCAGTCAAAGACGCCGACCAAAGATTGCAAATCGAAATCTCTATCGCGACCACTCAGACAGATGCCCGAACTGATGACCGTCAAATCGTCTTTGCTGATTGCCGAGGTGTGATGTTCACCATTCGGGGTTGTCCATTCGACAGTCCAGAATTCGCCGTGGTCAGTGAAATTTCTAAGCCCGCCGCCGCCCATTTGCAAAGCTTCCTGTAAACGCTCTTCATCGGTTAGTGGTTTTGTTCGCTCGGATGATTGGCGTCCTCTGCGACGCCGCTTTTCCGGGAGTTGCGGATGCGCGGAAAGCGAATAACAGACGCGCATTTCCGGCGTGAGATTGGCGAATGCGAGACCATCGGGCGCGGTCTCTTTTTGCAACTCCTCGCGCAGTTGGGCGGCAAGTTGGGGGTCGCTGCGGCGGTCAATCGCTTCAAAGAAAAATGTGCCGTTTGCGGCGCAGGCGATGATTTGATCAAATTTTGCGCCTTCCGATACGAGATGCGCGAGTAGGGGACGCGCCGCGCCGAATTTCTGCGCGAAATCCGAAGCGTTCGCCGGATAGGCAAGCCAGGTCTGCCCGCGCAAATGAAACGCCAGGCGCACCCGCACGCTTGCCAGCAGTTGCAGATACTCGCTCACTTGAAAGAGGCTGGCTTCTTCCAGAAGTTCAGCCTCTTTTGTAGAGAGGGGAAGAAAAATCCCCCAGCCTTCAAAATCTTCGGGCAAGGCTTTGAAGGTATAGATGAGGTTAGCGACGCGGGCGCGAATTCGCCCGCCGCGAACGCAGGGCGCAAGAAACTCCTGATTGAGCGCGCGCTCTTCTTCCTGCGCCATCGCGTTGATTAAATTTTTGATACGGTCGCTCATGATAAACCGGATAGTTTACTCGCGATTTCTCTGCGCCTTCTCTGCGTTCTCCGCGCCTCTGCGGTCAGTCATATTTTCGGCAGGCGAAGCTTGCGGCTGACCGGATGATTGCAGCAAAGCCTTTCGGCAGAATTCCACGCTTAATATTGTTTTAACGAATTTGTGCAAAAGCTGTCACCATCGGGTTGGCATACTGCTTGCCGTCAAGCCCTGAGCGACCGCAGGTTTCTGCATCTTTGTCGCTCAGGGCTTTGATGGCGAAAGGTTGATAAAGCGCGACAGGGCGTATATGCGAATCGCCGGTCACTGCTTGCTGCGTTGTTCAATCTTCGACCAGGTGTCGCGCAAGCCAATGGTGCGATTGAACACCAGTTGTTCAGCGGTTGAATCCGGGTCAACACAAAAATAACCCAATCGTTCAAACTGAAAACGCGCGCCAACCGCCGCGGTTTTTAAACCCGGTTCGACTTTGCAACCCGTAAGCGCTTCGAGCGAATGGGGATTGAGATTTACGGTAAATTCCTGCCCTTCCTCAACCTCATTGGGATTCTCTTTGACAAACAGATTGTCATAGAGGCGAACCTCTGCATCGACGGCGTGCGCGGCTGACACCCAGTGAATCGTGGCTTTGACTTTGCGCCCGCTTTGCGCTTGCCCGCTGCGGGTTTCCGGGTCATAGGTGCAACGCAGTTCAACGATATTGCCTGCCTCATCTTTGACGACGCTTTCGCATTTGATGATGTAACCGTAACGCAAACGCACTTCGCGACCGGGCGCAAGACGATAAAACTGTTTGGGCGGGTCTTCCTTGAAATCGTCCTGTTCGATGTAAAGCACTTTCGAGAACGGCACTTTGCGCGTGCCGGCGCTCAGGTCTTCGGGATTGTTTACGGCTTCCATCTCTTCAACCAAATCATCGGGATAATTTTCAATCACCAGGCGCAGAGGTTTCAGCACCGCCATCACCCGCGCCGCGTGTTTGTTCAAATCTTCGCGCACGAAATATTCGAGATGCGAAAGCTGCACCGTGTTATTGGTCTTGGACACGCTCAGATTGGCGCAAAAATTATGCAAGGCTTCGGGCGTGTAACCGCGTCGCCGGATTCCCGAAAGCGTCGGCATACGCGGGTCGTCCCAACCGGCAACGTGACCATCCTGCACCAGTCGCAATAGCTTACGTTTACTGAGCAGGGTGTAGGTGAGATTGAGCCGGTCAAATTCAAACTGCTGTGATGGAAAAATGCCGAGGTTTTCAATGAACCAGTTATAGAGCGGGCGGTGCGATTCAAATTCCAGGGTGCAGATGGAATGTGTCACCTCTTCGATGGAATCCGATTGCCCGTGCGCATAGTCATACATCGGATAGATGCACCATGCATCGCCTGTGCGATGATGCGCCATGTGAAGGATGCGATACATCACCGGGTCGCGCATATTCAGATTGGGCGACGCCATATCGATTTTGGCGCGCAGCGTGCGCGTGCCGTCGGGGAATTCGCCGTTTTTCATGCGCTCGAATAAATCGAGATTCTCTGCAACCGCGCGCTCGCGGTAAGGCGAGTTTTTACCGGGTTCGGTGAGGGTGCCGCGATATTCGCGAATTTCATCGGCGCTCAGGTCACAGACGTAGGCTTTTCCGGCTTTGATTAATTGAACCGCCCAATCATACAGTTGCTGGAAATAATCCGAAGCGTAATAGAGTCCGTCCCACTGATAGCCGAGCCATTGCACATCCGCCATGATGGATTCGACATATTCGGTCTCTTCTTTGGAGGGGTTGGTGTCGTCGAACCGCAGATTGCATTTGCCGCCAAATTCCGCCGCGAGACCAAAGTCCAAGAAGATGGCTTTGGCGTGACCGATGTGCAGGTAGCCGTTGGGTTCGGGCGGAAAGCGCGTCTGTACGCGCCCGTGGTGTTTACCGTCTCGAAGGTCTTTAATGATGATGTCGCGAATAAAATTGGAAGGTCCCGACGATTCAATGGTCGCCGCGCCGGAATCGGATGCTGATGAATTCATCTGTTTGTCTTTTTCTCCTCTGCGAACATTTGCCGAATGATGATGAATAAAATGCCCGCTGCTTTTGGTTATTGACCGGTTCAGTCACCGTTTGACCCGAATGGTCAAACGCCGATTATATATCGAAGGTAAGGGACTAGGCGAGCGTCTTTAAGGATGACGTTTCCGAGTTTCTTTTGATAAACGGGCGCAAGCTGCTTATCAGGCGAATGCGCGCGTCTTGGCGCAGCCAGTAGCCCGACCGTGAGGGAGGGCTTGGCGTCCAATGCCTAAGCTCAACCTCACGGTCGGGCTACTGCCAGGTGACTATGCCATATCTGTTCGGCTAATTCGCAGAGGCTGTGACGGGCTGCAAAAAAAGTATTCCCGTGAGGTTGAGCTTGTGCTAACTTAACCGAGTCTTTGAGTGCGGGACAGAGCAGGTCTTCTCATCAAAGCGATAACCCCTCACCTGATGAACTCCCTTCTGAAAACCTCCTCAGATAAAATTTTTTCGACGCAACTGAGGTATGGTGTGTTTGTTTGTCGAAAGGTCTGGTTATTGCTTGCTGCCGTGACGGCGGTTAATCTGATGTCCCTTCTGGATGCCATCAGCACGCTTTTGCTGGTCGACAATGATTGCTGTTTTGAACTCAACCCGCTCATCAATAGTTTGATGGAGTACCATTATCTCGCTTATTTCGGAGTTAAACTCCTCGCCACTTTACTGGGAACCATCGTTTGCTGGCATTTTTATGAACGCCGGGTCAGCGCGCAAAGGGCATTGAAGGTGATTTCACGAACCTATTGCGTGTTGCTCATCTGGCACGGATTGTTGCTTACCGGAATCATCCGGTAACTGTCTCAGGTGGAGCCGCGCGAAATTGCCGGTCATCCAGGCGACAATCAAAAAATGCTTGCATATTTTTCGCGCGCCGCATAAAATCCGCGCCACTTAATAGTCAACCCACCAAGAGGGGACGTAGTTAGCAGTACGCGGTTTAAAAACTTAACGCTATCCGACAAGGTATTCACCGGTCAGGCAAATGTCGGAGTTATCGCTAGCTGATAAAGGATAATTTTGGTTTTTAGGAGTGCCTGACATGGTCCCCGAAGATTTTGCCCCGTTGACGATTGCGCGTTATCAACTGAGTTTGCGCGCCTGTGAAGCGACTACCTTGCCCAGGTTTTTAGGTTCAACCTTGAGAGGCGCATTCGGTCACGCCTTGAAGCAGGCAGTATGTGTGATGCCGCATCGTAATTGCGACCGTTGTCTGGTGAGTGACCGTTGCATTTATCCTTATCTGTTTGAAACGCCGCCTCCACCCGATGTCCAACAATTGCGCGGACAACAAAACGCCCCGCATCCATTCATTCTAACGCCATTAGAAACCAGAGAATTTGCAATCGAAAACCGCGAAATGCCGCTTGCTCCATTGAAATCAGGGGCTACACCGACTGTGCGCTCGGATATGGCGGCGGCTGTCAGATTGGTTAAACGCGCTGAATCGACTCAGGCAAATCCGGTTGCCGGTGAACGCCGCCATTTTGCAGTTGGCGATGAACTGGCATTCGAGTTGGTGTTGCTCGGCGCGGCAATTGAGTATTTGCCTTATATCATTTATGCGGTGAGCGAAATGGCGGGTTGCGGACTCGGAGCCGAGCGCGCGCGGTTTGCGCTTGAAGAAGTTTTTGCCGTAAGCGAAGCCGGTGACCGAACGCGCATTTATGCAGGAGAAGGCAGTCGCTTAACCGGACAGTCCGCCGCGAACAGTTTAGTGAACCTCATTGAAGAGCGAATCAACCGTTTAGCCAGGCAGGGCGTCGTAGCGGCGCTTGAGCGAAATGAACCCTTACGGTTGCGCTTTATGACGCCGACGCGGATTCGCGCAAATGATGATTTGCAGGTCAATTTAAGTTTTGCGGCGTTGGTAAAAAATCTCTTGCGACGGGTGTCATTGCTTGCCGCCGTGCATGGGGCGGGCGAGTTGGCGTTGGATTATCGCGAATTGATTGCGCGCGCGGCAGCAGTCAAAACCCTTGAGTCAAAACTAGGCTGGCATGATTGGCAGCGTTACTCGAACCGCCAGCAGACGCATATGAAATTCGGCGGTTTTATCGGCGACATTGCTTTTGTTGGCGACCCTTCGGTCAGCAATCCGGCGGTCGAAGAGCCTTCGGTTAATAACCCCTTGAAAGCCTTTCTGCCCTTGCTGATTGCCGGTGAATTATTACACGTCGGCAGCAACACGGCATTCGGCTTAGGCAAATTCGAGATAGTCGTTTGAGCAGGCAGTAAGAATTTGGCGAATCGGAATTTGCCAATATTGTTGCTACTCCACCAAAGGAGCACTCGATTGTGAAAGGTGCATTAGCTTGTTGCATGAATTGGAAAGTCAGACAAAAGGGTGATGTCCTAAAACTTGAAGCCAACAGCGAATTTCGAGCAAGTTGAAATGTAACACCAACGAAGTGCCATTGTAGGTTGTTCTAGGAGTTGTCAGGAGGATCAATACTGATATGGAAAAACTTAAACTTAAGGGTGGTGATCCTAAAGGAAAGAATGCAGCGTCTTATACACGTTTTGTTATGCCATTTGCTTATACGGTAGAACGAACAGACGTTGGCAACGAGGAAGTAGTTTGGGAAGAAATCAAAGAAGAAGACCCGAATGATCTAAAGTGGCGAAAGCAATATCTGACTCAAGAGACAGCAAAAGTGCTTTTTGAGAATGCCAAATGGTTTGAGTTAAAAAGCAAAGTGAATGACAAGTTTGTGTCTTATAAAAAAGATATTGGCATTACATTTAAAATGCTGGATTCCACAATAAGACAAATAGCCATCAACGCGCCTAAGTTAATACTTTTTGAATGCAACTTACCTGACTCAAAAGGTTTGGCTGCGAATTCACCAATGCGAACGGGCTTTTTGGTGATAGAGATTAACTTTCAGGATGAGACAACGCTTGATGAAATGCTATTGCTCAATGAGGCGTTACGGTATAAAGAACCAAGTTATGAGGCACATAGAAAGGAAATCTTCGGAGATGAAAAGGAAAAGGGGAAATTGTGTGTAAGCCCTGATGGACTTGAAAAACTTTTTGAGGGCAAGAATGGAAAAATCTTTTGGGATATTTATGAATTTCTTTTAAGTCAGCCCCTGGCTTTCAATAATGTACCTTTCAATCTCATTGAGCCTCGCAATGACCAGTGTAATGGAAAAGAGTTGGAGATTTATGCAGACAATCGCGCTTTTGTTTGGACTTGCGCAGTTTTGAAAGGGGGCGGAGAGGCTTTGCGTCAACATTTTCCTATTGATCAGTATAGGGAAAAATACAGGTTTGACTTAAAAGAGTGGGAAGCGCATCAATACGGGCATTGGATAAAACTACTCAACGTGGATCAGCCTGGAAAGGGTCCAGAAGCAACGCACCAATCGAGGGCTTTCGAGCGTGAATGGGCAAAAGAGCATACCTATCATCGCTGGGAAGAATGGGGAACGTATTACGGTTTCAGTTATCACAGCGGAGCGCTGCTGTGTGATGAAATACCCGATCTACCTCTTTGGAGGCATTTTGGGCAGATGTATTTCGATATGTTCTTGCTGCTTTTTTACATTCGTGTTGTGCTGTTTCGTTTCAGCAATAGGCTGACGGAAATATCTGTTGATGCGCGTTCTGAAAGTTCCTCAAAACATGAAACCTGGCAACGTGAGTTTGAAGAGATGCGTTGGCAATTCACCCTGTTTACCAATCTATACCAGTTCCCATTGATTTCCAATCAACAACAAGGACTGGAACTTTACGAACTCGCGCGTAAACATTTAGATATTCAAGAACTCTTCAATGAAATAGAAAAAGAAATCCATAGCAGCCATGATTATCTTTCACAGCAACAGAATCAAGAGCAAACAAATATAACGACGATTCTCACAGTTATAGCAGCAGTTTTTTCAATAGTAGCCATCGGTTTGACATTAGTAGATAAGAAGGATCAATTGACGGTGAAAAACATTATAGATGGCGTGAGTGGCGAGGCAATTGTCGCCTGGAGTCTTTCTATTATTAGCTTCTTTATTGTATTGATTCTCTCAAAATACCTCGCAGGCATTTTCAAGTGGTTTGCAGAGTTATTATCGAAAGCTAAAAAATAAATTGAAAGATTGCAGGGGGATGAATGCGGAGTCTTCTGAAAATGAGGAGAAAATTTATGAAATTTTATCTGCGTCTCGAAGGTGTAAATCTAAACAATTTTGTTTATGAGACATCTGACCTCAGCACGATACGCGGCGGTAGTTTGCTTTTATTGCAGGCTGTGAAGGACATACAAACGAATGTCGCAGGATTAACAGAAATTTCAACGGGCGCGTCTGTTGGGTTATTTTCTTTTGAAGTCGATGATGAAGATCGGGCTAAAGAGAAACGTGATGAAGTAGAGAATTATCTCAAAAAAACGAATTTCACTTATCGTCACGCGACCTTTGTGGCTGATATTACGCTTGTTGAAAATGATGAAGAATTCCAAAAGAGCCGTGAAGCGGTTTTGGCTCTGAATCGTTGGCGACAGATGACCGCGCCGCAAGTAACTGTACCTGAACACAACGACGAGTTTCCGTCAAAGGACACTTCCGAAATCTGTGTGGTTGATAAGCTGAGACCGGCAAAAGCGAAACGTAAGTTCAAAGATGATATTAAGGATGTAAGCACATCAGTAGCAGCACGCCGAGATTACGGGTTTGCAGAAAAGCAGACATTTATCAAAACGGAGCTTGACCATATCCGTAAAGATCATCTTGTTAAATACAATTTCGCTTGGGACTTTGACCAGATAACGCGAGATGGTTCTAAAGGGAACCTGAATCAAAAGATGGCTGTCATCTACTTTGATGGTAACGGCTTTAGCGGCATTCAAAGCGGTCTTGCGAATCAAACAGAACTTAAGAAGTTCGATGGCAAAATCAAAGAGTATCGCCGTGAATGGTTAGCAAGTTTAGTTGAACAGATGAACAATGAAGAAGATTGGCAAGTTGAGGTAGAGAACGAGAGGACGAAAAATCTTGAAGATCATTACCGTATGGAAGTTTTGCTTTGGGGCGGTGACGATTCATACATTGTTGTTCCCGCGTGGAAAGGATGGGAAACATTGGCAGACTTTTTTGCCACGAGTAAGGGTTGGGAAAACCCTGCAAATCCAAAGGAGAAACTCAAGCACGCAGCGGGAATCGCATTTTGTCACCATAATGCACCGATTCGACGGATTAAAGATTTGGTAAAAGAGTTGTGTGAGAAGAAAGCAAAATGCAACCGTGACAAAAATCAATTTGTCTATGAGATTCTTGAATCCTTCGACCATATAGGTAAATCGCTTGACTCTTATTTAGAAACGCGTTGCCCCTTTCAACAAGACGGGACTAGAAAAGGGATTAACGAATCGCTCATCCTAGATGGTGCGATGATGCAAGCTGTTAATCCGGCAATGATGCAACAACTGAAAGATACTTTGCCACGTCGCAAACTGGTCAAGTTGGTTCAAATATTGCTTAACGGAGATTCTCTGCCTGACATAGGCAAACCGCTACAAGATTTGTTAGTCGCCTGTAACAGTCTTTTGCCTAAAGATGGCGAGGGAAGAATAGTTGCCTCTCAAGAGACGGATAATTTGAAAATGTTCATTTCCGCTCTTCGCGGAGATGCGGACGTGTGGATGAAGTTGATTGAGAATCCTGATGATAAAGATTTGGTTAAAAAATCTGACGATGCGAACCCAGTTTGGTGGATTCATATTAACGCCCTATGGGATTACATAGGTTGAGTATGAAGGAGGCACAAGATGCTTGTTAAACTCAACATTACCTTAAAAGTTAAAGCTCCCTTGATTACAAAATCATCTGAAATCGGCGCATTTGGAGTAGATGCCGCAATGGCTAAGAACGCCGATAATAAGTGCTGCTTTCCACGAAAGTTGATAAAGGGTTGTTTGCGCCAAGCTTGGACAGAACTCAAAGAAGCAGAGCCATCCTTCAATCCCAACCTTGAACAACTTTTAGGCAAGCAATCCGAATATGAAATGGGCGCGTCGTCATCGGTTGAACCGAATCGCGGTCTGTTGATGTTCGAGGATTTCTTCACGACCGAAGATGCCAATGCAGATACGCTCTTTCGTATCAGTATTGACCGCGAGCGCCGCGCTGTGGATCAAGGGCAAATGCAAGTTATTGAAAGCCCGTTTGCTGTCGGCGACGAAATTGATTTCACGGGCTTTATAAGTTTCTTTGCACAAACTCAAAACGAGGCGAATACGGTCAAACGCGATATTGAACTGGGCTTGAAATGGATAACTCATCTTGGGGCTTTGGAAAATGTGGGTTTTGGAAAGCTAATTGGCGTTAATGTCGAATTTGACAATGCTCAGGAAAACCAACAAGTCAAAACTCCAACTACAGTTGCTCCAAGCGCGGATTCTGTGGATTTAATTCTCAAACCGAAATCGCCTTTTTGTTTCTCAAAAAAACGAATCAGCGACAACATCTTTGAGTCTGATGTAATGATTTCAGGCGGCGCGTTGAAAGGAGCGTTAGCCGCGACTTGGTTGAAGCTACTAGGCAAAAGCGGGAGTGAGATTAATAAAGACACTGACCCAGACCGCGAAAAGCTGGGAGAATATTTTTCTCGGTTACGATTTACTCATGCATTTCCTGGGCTAAAGGAAACTCGCAAACGTCCGACGATGTTTCCTTACTCATTAGTGAAAATTAAAGAAGGGAATAACGACAAACAGTACGATGTAGCGCGTTGCCAAACACCTGTCTTGATAAAAAAGAGCGATGGCAAACCGGTTGCGCCGGAATTCTTCATGGATTGGAAAGAGCATTGCGATGTTCAGAAAAAATTTGGATGGGCAAACCCAAAAACGAAATTGGAAATTCACACGGCTATTAAAAACAATCGCGCCAAAGATGAACAACTTTTCGCTTATGAACTGCTTACAACCAAAGATTATGACGAAAAAGAAGTTGAATGGTATGCCCGCGTTGATTTCAGTGGCGTAGATTCAAATGAACGTCAGAAAGTAGCGAACCAACTTTCTGAGTTGCTTACTTCGTTTGATTTGCAGGGATTTGGAAAAACTAAAGCGGAGGTTGAGGTTGAAGTAAAAGCAAATGGAACAATTGGACAATGCCAAGAGTCTGACCCGGATAACCTAATTGATGATTGCTGGATTGTAACTTTACAAACGCCCACTTTGCTTTGTGATCCTGCGCGGCTTGATGAAACCTGTGGGAAAGATGAACTCAAAGCAGCCTACGAAGAAGTTTGGAGACAACTTTCAAAGGATAAAGAAGACAAACCAACTTTAGAACTTGTGCGTTATTATGCAAGCCAATCTTTGGCGGGTGGCGAATATCTGTACAAGCGGTTTCAATCAGGCAAGCCGTACAATCCCTATTTATTGACCGAAGCCGGAAGCGTCTTTGTACTCAAAGCAATAGAGGATACTGCAAAAGACAAAATACAATTATGGTTGAAAACCGGTTTGCCGATTCCCGAATGGGCGAAAAAACGCTTTGCAAGAAACGCCGAAAATAATGACGGTGACGATTGGAGAAACTGTCCGTATATTCCGCAGAATGGTTATGGCGAAATCGCTGTCAATCTGAAAGTTCATAAAGAAAATTTCGATCCAAATTCTTATCTGCCGATTCAATGGTTAGACTCTGAAAAACCGATAACACTAAAACCTGAACCGCCGTTCAATCTGCAACCTTTACACCCGCCGACACCAAAAGTTGAGACGCATCGAAAGTTTTTGAACCGTTGGATAATTGAAGGAACGCTTACGACGCGAACGCCGTTGCATATAGGCAATGGCGACCCAACTACACGACCCGATTTAATAAACGACAAGACAAAGAAGCGAGTGGATATCTCTTCTGTTGCGGTTGATAAAAACGGTCGCGCTTATCTTCCTGCGACTACCATAAAAGGGAATTTGCGCGAATGGGCTATAACTTGCCACGTAGAAGAAGAAAAACAAAAGGACTTTTTCGGAAGCGATAAGGGTGAAGAAGAGTTACGAGCTGGTAAGATTCAATTTCATGATGCGTATGCTGAAATAAATGACTACTCATTTAGTGAAAACAATGACCCGCCATATTGGTGCGATACTCGTTTGACAGGTGTAGCCTCTGCCGTTGCTATCAATCGTAAGCGCCGCACAGCAAGCGATCAAAAGCTTTTTCATTATGAATACGTGCCGCCGGGAATCCGTTTCAAACTGATTCTAAGCGGCAACGATTATGATGATATGCCATCCACGAATGGCGATAATGGATTGGTTGAATTGCTGGCGTTACTCGAAGGCTTCAATGCCAACAATGGAATAGCTTTAGGAAGTGAAACAAGCGATACAAACTTCAGAAAGAACAGCGGCATTACTCCTGATGCAGGCGAAGAAGGTTGGGGACGTTTCCATTGGGAGTTAAAGAACGTCAAAGTTCTTGATGGAGACAAGGTCAAAGAGTGGATTTCGTCAAATGGCAATGGGGTAGGGTGTGCAATCACCGATAATTTTTTCATTGAGAAAAAAACAGAATTAGCAAGCGACTCGGTAGCAAGAGCCAGCCAATTGAAAGCTTCCTCTATCCCACGTTATCACATAGCGGTTGATGTGACATTGGATGTTAAAGAAAATTTCATCGTCAATGACCCAAGCCATGCGAAACCAAAAGGTGGAAAAGATAGAGAGTCTGACAAACGTCCGAATCATACTCCTTTGCGAGACATCAACGGAAAACCACTTTTGCCAAAGCGTTCAATCAAAGGCGCGGTGCGAAGCCAAGCTGAAAAAATCATTCGCACAATGGGCGGCTATGCATGTTATCTTGATGCCAAAGTCGCCAAATGGCAGCAGGACATTTCAGTTGATGATCCAACTGAATACCGCTGCCCGTCCGTCAATAAAGCCAGTGAAGTAGAAAAGCTTTGCCTTGCTTGTCAGCTTTTCGGAGCATCGGGGTGGCGTTCGCCGTTTCAAACTACGCCTTTTTTAGGCGCTAAAGCAATCACTCCAAAAAAACAAGAATTTGTGGCAATAGACCGTTTTACAGGTGGCGGTGCAGAAGGTCATAAATTCAATGCTGAATCATTTCAAAAAACCGTTGCAGCGGATTTGGGATTGACCGGGCAATTTTCAGTTGACCTAAAATCCCTTGAACAACTTGGCGCAGGCAAATGGGCAATCGGACTGTTGGCTTTAACAATGCGCGATTTAGCCGAAGGAGACATCCGAATCGGCATGGGCGCTGCAAAAGGTTACGGTGCGATTGAAGCTAGGTTAATAAGCTTACCCAAAGTTTCTTGGCAAAGCATTCCTGTCGGCTTTCAAACTGGACTGACACAAGAGGATTTAGATCAACTTGATCGCAACACATCGCTTGCAGGTTTAGGGCAATCAACAATCGGGCAATTTTTAATTGATTGCGTTCGAGAATTGGAATCTGTAATAGCCACCAAATAGGAGAACCATTATGACATTTCACAATCCCTACCATTTTGTTCCTGTAGAAGAAAGCTCGGGATTTGAAGATTTATATAGAGAAGATTTTGAAAACGGAAAGGTTGGGCAAGTTACCCACGACCGTTATTACGACAACACACACTCAGGGCGCATAATCTGTCGCTTAATAGCTGAGACTCCATTTATAGTTGGAGGGAAACAATGCACTGAGCAAACACCAACAAAAGTTTTTCAATATGAACTTGATGATAAGCCTGCTATTCCTGCTTCAACTTTACGTGGGTTGCTTTCAAGTATTACAGAAGCAGCAAGTAATTCTGCGTTGCGCGTTTTAAGTAACAAAGTCTTTTCATATCGAACAGCGGCAAGAGATGCTCTGCGTGGCATAGGCATGGTTGTTCAAGCAGGCGCTACGGGCAATTTTAAGCTATTGCCTTTATGTAATTTTTCTCAAAGACTGCCCACAGGCTGTTTAAAGGTGAAATTGAGTTCACCTCAAAACTTCACAACTTTCAGCTTTGAAAATCAGCAATACTATTATATGAAAAAAGACGAACGGCATGGAACGACTGTCCAACCTATAGCAGAAGAGGTTTGGGATCAAATGCCTCAAAGCCAAAAAGGAACCTATGAACGTGGTATTCTCCGCATAATGGAAAATGCGAATAGAAAAAAAGATTTTCATGAACTCAGACGCAAACATGAACTATTTATCTATCTACCGAAGAATAAAACTAATTTTGATGATCTTAGTGGTTTGGGTATTCTCGACATCCTGCCCGAAGCGGTTGAATGTTTTGAGTCATTAGCAGAATTAAGAACTGATGAGGATGAGCAACTGCCATATGAGCCAGTTGGCACTAAGCGAAATAATGGTAACGAAGACAAAAATCTTAAATTGAAACATGGGGACTTAGTTTATTTTCGGTCTGAGACGATTAACCAGCACCAAGTTGTCGTCGAAGTTGCATACTCGTGCATTTGGCGCAAGAGAGTCGAAGCAGAGACAACGAAAAGAGCAGAAACAACTTTTAATTTTTTCGAGGCAATAGATTCGGATATTTTGCCCTTCAATCAAAAGCGTGAATTGATAACGCTTGCTGAGCAGATATTTGGCTTTGTTGAAAACAACGAACATCTGAAAAACAAAAAAAAGGTCAAGGAAGAATTGTCTCTTGCAGGATGTGTTTATCCATCCCCCGCAAGGTTTGCAGGTATTAAGAACGAAAGCGGGTGGCAATCAATAAAATCGTATGAGGATTTTTATGTCCAAAACATCGAAGACCCGGAAGGATGGACTATTTTAAAAACTCTTGGGAGTCCGAAACCGCCTTCACCTGCTATGTATTTCAAAAATGCGGATGGAACTGGCGGCTATATTGCTAAAGACAAACTTGAACCTATTATCCGAAACAAAGAAGAAAACCCTATAGGTGGACATAGCCCCCAAGGGCGTAAATTTTATTTGCATCACAACTCAAGTGGGTCTCAAAATTGGAAATCAAAAAATCTTGATCCCCAAACTTTTAAGTTAAAAATGCAGGCAATGCCTGTAAAAGAAAATTCGGTTTTCTACTTTCATCTCGACTTTGACAATTTAAATGATGATGAATTGGGCGCACTGCTCTATGCTTTACGTCCAACGAAAGAATTTCGCCACAAACTTGGATTGGGTAAACCCATTGGGTTAGGACGAATCAGAATCGAACCCCTAGGCTTGTTTTTAGTTGATAGAAGCAAAAGGTATAAAAGCGAAAATCTTTTCACGCCGCGTTATGCAAGGAGTTGGAAAGCAATAAAGAATCCAAATGTATATCCGTGGATTGAAGATGCTGTTGATTTTTCCGAATTGCCTGACCGCTATAGACGCGAAAAGACAACTATAGGAACGCCGGATTTGATTTTACCAGGGTCTCTCCACGAAAATTTTCGTGAAAAAATTGAACCACCGATTCGTAACGCTTTGGAACTGATTGGCGACCCGAGTAAAGTGACTCAAGCAGTTCATTATCCAACTGTGCAACCACAGAATGGTAATGATGAAGAAGATAGTTATCAGTGGTTCGTTGCAAATGATACAGGCTCTGGCTCAGGACAAAATAAAATTAAAGCTGGAGAGCATTACAACAGAGATTATCTAAAGCCGTTGGCGGATGAGCAAATTCTTACTACGCTAATTGAGCATCCTTGGAAGAAATGATGAGTGTAACAAAACAGGATCAGCTTTTTTTCTTTCTAGGCGGGCGTGACCTTGAGATGTTGACGATTCGTGAACTTCTTGAGCGGCACGCGCCGTTTGCTTTTTGCGATAAGAATCTTGTTTGGGGGGCAAAGGCTTCGGATTACAAAGAGGAAATTGAAAAAGCGATTATACAAGGCAAAACGCCTGTGTTTATTGAATTGACCGTTGATTTGGATTTGGCTGACGAGCAAATAATAACCATTGATCATCACGGCAAGCGGGCGGGTAGCGATAAACCTACATCGCTTCATCAAGTATTTGAGTTGCTCAATCTTCCCTCGGAACAATGGACGCGATGGCACGACTTAGTTGCTGCGAATGATCGCGGACATATCAAAGCCATGAAGGAAATTGGCGCAACGCAAGAGGAGATAAAACAAGTACGAGCAGCAGACAGGCGAGCGCAAGGTGTGACAGAAGAAGAAGAACAAAAAGCCGAAGAAGCGGTTCGCAATGCAAGAGTTTTGCTTGACGGGAAATTGACGGCTGTGAATTTGCCCCACAGTCGCACTTCTCCTATAACAGACAGGCTGGAAAAAGATTTGAGCGGCACAGGTTATGAAAATTTATTAGTCATCTCGCCCGATCAAGTCAATTTCTTCGGAACGGGGCAAATCATTCAAGCTCTTAATAAGCAGTTTCAAGGAGGTTGGTATGGTGGGTCTTTGCCAGAATGGGGTTTCTGGGGCGGATATTTCGTAGGCGAAGAGGTTTTGAAATTTCTGTGTGAATTTCTGGAAGAGGTGGTGAATACCAAGTGAGCTACGTTCGCGTAAACATTATCACCCATCATCAAGCCATCAGCGGCGAGGGCGACCAGATGGTTGCGGCGCTCGCGGCGGGGCGGCTAAAAAGTTATTTGGCGGATGGTCATTATTATTTTCTACGGATATGTTTTTACCGTTTGTGCTTGGCGGAGTCGCTTTGGGCGTCTTGGGAAACGCAGTCTTTTCACTGTTGACGAACTGGCTGACAACCGACAATGGCGCGTTGATAAGAATTTCAATCGGCGCTTTTCTGTTTATCCTTTTCTCCGGTTGGCTGCTGAGAAAATTTCTGGATCGTCATCGAAAGACAACACCTTTGATTGGCAAAAAACAGCCCGCAATGCGCAAGGGCTTGATTTTACTCGTCAGTCAGGAAGCGGTCTGCAAAAAAGCCATCAAGTGGCATCAGCAAATCTTGAGCAAATGTTGGTTGGTCTGCTCAGCCAAATCAAATAAAATCGGGGAAAGATTAAAAGAAGAATTTGAAAACCATTCTACGGATTTTGAGATTGTCCCCATCACCGACACAGATGTTTTCGACCCCTTAGCGCTCAAATGGAAAATCGAAGAGATTTATCAAAATCTTCCGCAATTTTTTTCTGAAGAGGATGTGATTGTTGATTTCACAGGGATGCCGGCAACCGCTTCGGTCGGCGCAGTTTTAGCCTGTTTTGATAAAGATCGACCGATTCAATACACCCCGGCTCCTTATAACGAGAAACTGGAGGCTATAGAGCCTCTCAACCCGATTGAAGTAAAGATTGACTGGAGTATCGTGAAATCTTGAAATATATGGAAAAGAATAGTGTCCAATTCGAGTCCTAACCGAATACCGATGTTCTTCTAAAAAAAGAGTAATCAGCTTGCAAAAATAATCAAACTGCTGGAAATTGCCACTATGGCGAAAGCGAAATTACCGAAACTCACGGAGGCGCAACTGCGGGCGTTGGCGACTGCCAAAGTGTTTGCGCGCGGCAAGGATTATTACGACCAAGGATTAATTTCCGCCACCGCGCTTGAAGGAATGAGTTTGCGCGGCGAATGTCAAGGCTCTGACCCGGAGCCTTATGCGGTGCGCATTACGCTCGATAAAAATGGCGTTGTAGATAGCGATTGCGATTGCCCTTATGAATATGAAGGCGTTTGTAAACACGCGGTGGCGTTATTGCTCGCTTACGTTTATGAACCGCAAAATTTTCAAGTCGCTTCATCAACGACCAGCGAACTTGCAGACCGCAGCAAAGCAGAACTCATCGCTCTGATCAACGAACTCACCGGCAAAGACCCGAAACTTAAAGCCGTTGTCGCTATCAATACGGCAACCCACAGGGCGAAACAGGGAAAGCCGCTAGACACCGCTGCCATACGCAAACAGGCGCGCCGCGTCTTGAAAATCGACGAGTGGGATTACCGCAGGGCGCGAACCATTGCCAAAGAATTGCGCGCTCTCGATAAAGTCGGCGAGGAGTTGCGCCGGGCGAAAGATTTTCAAAATGCCGGAGCCGTCTATTACGCGCTGCTTGATGAAATTGTGAATGCCTATGACGACTTGCTGTGGCAGGTTGATGAAAATGGCGATGTCATGGCGGTCGTTGACGATTTCGCCAAGGCGCTGGGCGATTGTCTCAAACAAAGCGGACTCAAGAATGCGGCGCGGCGCAACTGGTGGCAATGTCTGTTAGCGGTTTTTTTGAAAGACCATGAACTCGGCGGCGTTGATTTTGGCGCCAGCGCCGAAGCGATCATCCTTGAACAGACGACCGACGACGAGTGGCAGTGGATTGCGGAAACTGTACGCGACAAAGCGTCGCGCAGCCGCGATTGGGAGCAAGGCTCGTTGATTGATTTCATAGCCGAAGGGTTGAAACGGCGCAAACGACAAGGCGAAGTGACGGCTTTGATTCGTGAAGCGGGAACTCCCGAACAGCAAGCCAGTTTGTTGATTCGAGAGAAAAATTTTAAAGAAGCCTTGCGCCGGATTAACGACATCGTTAAGGATAAGCCGGGATTGGTCGAAAGCTTTGCCGATGAACTTGTCGATGCCGGGGCAAGGCAAGCGGCTGTCGAATTCGTGCAGGCGCGCGCCGCCAAAGGCAATTGGCGAAGCAACGACTGGCTGGCGGCTTATTATCGCAAGTTCGGCTCTGCCGAAGAAGCGGTTAAGTGGCAGCAGAAAAGTTTTTTTGATAGCCCAACAGTTGAACGCTTTAAGATACTGGAGGAAGTCTGTCGCAAGACCGAGAATTGGCAAGCGGTTCGCGGCGAAGCGCTGGCGACTTTGGAACGCGGCAAACAATTTGCGGCGCTTATGGAAATCGCCCTTTATGAAAAAGATACGCGGCGCGCTATCGAGTTGTTGCCGCAGATCAAAAGCTACGGCTGGCGCGATTATGGGCGCGAGGTCGCTAAGGCTGCCGAGCAAGATTACCCGCAGGAAGCCATCAGAATCTACAGACAGAAAGCCGAGACGGCAATCGAAGAACGCAACCGCGCTTCATATCATTTAGCCGCCGAATATCTGAAGCGCGCCCAACAGCTCTCTCTACAACTTGATGAAGACGTTGAATGGTCTGATTACATCGGCACATTGCGCCAAATGTACAAACACTTACCGGCATTGCAGGATGAATTACGCAAAGCCGGCGTTTAACCTCGCGCTCAGCAGTTGGGTGAAAATCGAAGAGGCGATTGTTAGCCGATTGAAACCTGATGCGAGCAAATGAAAAAAGGCAGGTCGAGTGCCACAATTCTGCCACAAATGAAAAAAGGCAAGCCGGATGACTTGCCTTAAATGCTTGAAATGATTGATGCGTCCGGCACGACTCGAACGTGCGACCTTTTGCTTCGTAGGCAAACGCTCTATCCGGCTGAGCTACGGACGCTTTATGCTGTCAATTTTGCCTTTTTGGCAAAGCAGGATTATTACAAACGCCATTAGCCATTGTCAACGCAGCAACTTTGCCGAGGCTTGAAAAATCCCTTGAGGCGATTTGCCTTTGCGGTTGAACCCCCTGAAAAAAGCCGGAAAAAATTATCAATAAACCGGTCAAATTCATTGTGAAAAATCCTTCGCGCAATGAATAATACCCTATGGCAGAAGCAATCCGTCGACACGAAGTTGAGCAATTTATCCCATTCGTTTTACAAAACCTGCGCGCCGTTTATGGCACTCCTGAACTTGAAAAAGATTTAGACCCGCTGGATTGTTTGATTGAAACCATCCTTTCGCAATCCACTACCAATATCAACAGTCGTCGCGCCTTTGACAGTTTAAAGAAAAAATTTCCAAACTGGGAACACGCCCGCAAGGCGCGTTTGTCTGCGATAGAAGCCGCCATCCGTTCGGGCGGGCTGGCAAAGCAAAAATCCATCGTCATTAAAAATATCCTCAATGAAATTTATGCGCGACGCGGCAATTTCGATTTATCCTTTCTGCGCACTGCGCCGCTTGAAGAGGCGCGCGCGTTGCTTGCAAGTTTCAAAGGTGTAGGTCCAAAGACGGTCGCCTGTGTTCTGCTTTTTGCCTGCAACCGCCCGGTTTTTCCGATTGACACGCATATCTTTCGCATCGCGCGAAGACTCAGATGGCTTCCTGAAAAATGTAGTGATGCAGAAGCGCACCAACTGCTGGAAATGCGGCTTCCCCAGGCGCGCTACTTTGAAGCGCACATCAATTTAATTCGCCACGGTCGCAAAATCTGTCGCCCGCAACATCCTGCCTGCGACCAATGCGTCATCACCGAGTATTGCGCGTATGACCAAAGCCCCGACAGGTATTCGCCTTTTTAGTAACCTTTCTTCAGCGGACGCCTTTATCCTGAAACCCTTGTTCTTTTATCTCGCCGTGTGGTAACACAATTGGTGCAGATTCTAAATCCATCATCTGATGCCGAATGAATCTGACTTCACATTGAAAGTAAAAACCATGATTTACGATTTTAAAAAAACCTGAATTTGCGCCTCCGGGGTTGCGCAAGTTTTGCGATTTGGAAATCAAGGTTCGCGGCTTTTCACCTAAACCTCTCCCTTTCAGCGGGGCGGTTGGTGATGCCCCGATTCCTTCCCAAAACCACACAGCAATTGAGCAAGGTAAATGCCTGATGGCGATTTGCCTTTCAAGTCAAATAGCTCAATGGCTTCATTTTTTCCTAACCGGTATGAAGAAAGATTTGAGAGGTTACATGAATAATTCAAACTATAAAGACGCTCTGGAGAAAATCATAAAAGAGGTTGTCGAACCGATGGCGGCGGAGATTGACCAGACGGGAAGTTTTCCGCGCCCTGCACTCGCGGCGCTCGGCGAAGCGGGATTATTAGGACTCATCACTGCAACAGAAGTCGGTGGACTCGGACAGGGGCATCGCGCTGCGGCTTTCGTCGTCGAACGATTAGCCGCTGCCTGCGCATCGACCGCGATGGTGGCTTGTATGCACTATGCGGGAGCCGCGGTCATTGAAGCGCACGGAACGCGCACAACGCGCGAAGCCATCGCTAAGGGTAAACACCTGACGACGCTGGCATTTTCCGAAATCGGTTCGCGCAGCCATTTCTGGACGCCACTCGGTACGGCGGCAAAATCCTATGACGGAATTTATCTCAATGCCCAGAAAAGCTGGGTCACTTCGGCAGGGCAAGCCGATTCCTACGTCTGGTCGAGTCGCGCGCTCGCCAACGATGGCGCAATCACCATCTGGCAGGCGCCTACGGATGCCCAGGGGCTACAGATTCCTGCGCCTTTTGATGGGCTTGGACTGCGAGGCAACTTTTCATCGCCCGTTAAAGCCGAAAATGTGTTGATTTCAACAGAAGCGATGCTCGGCGCAGATGGTGGCGGTTTCGACATCATGATGGGCGTGGTGCTGCCCTATTTTCAAATCATGAGCGCAGCGTTTTCCGTCGGCACGATGGAAGCCACAACCAGCAAATCCATTCAACACGTCACCAACACCCGATTTGAATATTCAAAACAATCGCTTGCCGATTTGCCGACCGTTCGCGCTTACCTTTCGCGCATGCGTATCAAAACCGATGCGACGCGCGCGCTCCTGCTCGACGCGCTCGATGCTTTAGAACAGGGACGCGAAGACGCCATGCTGCGTGTGCTTGAGGTGAAAGCCGCTGCCGGGGAGGCTTCAGTCGAAGTCACAGACCTTGCTATGCGGATTTGCGGCGGCGCGGCGTTTCGCAAAGAGGTCGGCATCGAACGCCATTTCCGGGATGCGCGCGCGGCGCTGGTAATGGCTCCGACTTCGGATGCGCTCTATGACTTCATCGGCAAGGCGCTTTGCCAAATGCCGTTGTTTGAATAACAGGAGAAACCCCCAATGTCGAATGCAAAAATTTTAATACTTGGCGCGGTCGCTTATGACCCGAAAGTCGTCACCATCTGGGAAGGCTTCAAAGCATTTTTCATCCGTAAAGGATTGCCGTTTGATTATGTGCTCTATGCAAATTATGAGCGACAGGTTGAAGCGCAATTGGCAGGACATTTTCAGGTCGCGTGGAATTCGCCGCTCGCCTGGATTCGCAGCCAGCGTCTGGCGCAAGCCGCAGGCTTAACCGCTCAAGCCATCGCCATGCGCGATACCGACCAGGATTTGACATCCTTAATTCTGGTGCGCGCCGATTCAGCGATTCAATCCATCGCCGATTTGAAAGGAAAAGTGGTTGCCGTCGGTGCAATCGATTCACCGCAAGCGAGCTTGATTCCGCTCTCGCACATCAATGCCAATGGACTCACGCCCGGAGTTGATTTCGAGATTGCATACCATGATGTGCTCGGCGGAAAACATGGCGACCACATTGGCGGCGAACGCGATGCCGCGCGCGCTTTGATTGCCGGCAGAGCCGCCGCCACCTGTATGATTGATGGGAATCACTTGCTGTTTGCCAGAGAAGGCACTCTGCCCGCAGGTTCGACTCGCGTGCTTGCGCAAACTGCCGTTTATGACCATTGCAATTTCACGGTGCTTTCAACGACGCCGGATGAATTGATTGGGCGCTTTTACGAACTTTTGCTCAATATGTCTTACGACGACCCGGAAGTTCGCCCGCTCATGGATTTGGAAGGGTTAAAGGTTTGGCGCGAGGGGCGCGTCGAAAACTATCGCGCGCTCGAAATCGCTGTTGATGAGATGAAGTTTTATGATGCGAACGGAAATATCACCGCTGAAAATTATCGATATTAAAGACCTGTCACTTGATCGCGGCGCGCATTTGCTCATCAACCGCGCACTCGCTGACCTTCCGGTTGGCGCAAAGCTAGGCATCAGAGGCAGCGCGCCGGAACTTGCCATTCATCTGCGCGGTTGGTGTCGCGCGCAAGGTCACAAAGTGATTTGGAATGATGCGCCATCATCAAATGCCGCGAACGATTCAACAAAATCATCAAGCGACGAAAATGATTCAGCCACTTCACCGCTCATCGGTTGGATTGTGCGCGGCAGCGCGCTTGCGGGTCGCTGGCAGAATGCCGAGACGGCAGGTCTAGCCGATTACCAGGTTGTCGGCGCAATTCTTGATGAGCCTTCGGCGCGATGGGGACTAGCGGCGCGCGGCGCAACGGTTGAAACGAGCGCGCCGGAATTTTATTTCGGACTGAATCAAAAAGCTCAGGTGTGGGCTGAAAATGTGCCGCGACTGTATGCGCAAGCTGCTGCCGCGCAATGGAACCCTGCAACTGCCATCAACTGGGATGAAGCGTTTGAGATTCCCGATGAAGTCGAAACCGCCATCGTGCAGATTATGACTTATCTCATCGAAAATGAAACGGCGGCGATGCTGGTTCCGGCACGATTTCTCGCGCAGATTCATCCGCATTTTCGCGAAGCGATGCAACTGCTCGCCATTCAGGTCGCCGACGAAGCGCGGCACATCGAAGTTTTCACGCGCCGCGCTACGTTGCGAAGAAACGAACTCGGACTATCGACGGCAAGCGGGCAGGCATCTTTAAAGACCCTGATTGATGAACCGGATTTCACGCTGGCGGCGTTTTTGCTTTCGGTTCTCGGCGAAGGGACATTTTTAAATCTGTTGTGGTTTCTGGAAACTCACGCGCCAGACCCTGTGACCCGCGCGGTTGCCAGACTCGCAGCGCAGGACGAAGCGCGCCACGTCGCCTTCGGCATGGGACATTTGCAATATCAAATTTCCAAAGATGAAACCGCGCGCCCACGCCTGGCGCAGGCTATTCATCGTCGCCACGACGTACTGGCGCAAACCAGCGGACTCAATGAAGCGGTTTTTGATGCGCTCGTTTTGCTTGCCGCAGGTGAATGGCGCGTTGAAGCGATTGCCGAAGGTTTTAAGCAAGTTCAACAGCTACAAACCGAGATGGATGCCGGACGACAGGCGCGGCTTTTAAAATTAGGATTTTCCGAAAAAGAAGCAAGAGAATTATCTGCCCTGCACACACGCAATTTCATGTAGCCTTATTGTTTGATAGAAGGCTCATTTTGCGTTGATGGTTTTTCCTGAACAAAATCATCTGGACGCGAAATAATAAAATCAACTTGGGATTAGGCGGAAAAAGCGGATTGGACGGATAGGTATTGCAAAACCTATTCGGTTTATCTGCCCAATCCCAAGTTGATTTTTCTCTTCATATCATTGCAACTTTTCTTCCAGGTCGAATCATTTGAATCGGGTTTAACCACACAACGCTTTTGCCTTTTAAGGCGCAACTGATTACCCTTTTTTATGTTATGCCACGTGTGCTTTTACTTTTGCCGACGACCACTTATCGCGCCAAAGCGTATCTGGATGCGGCGCTCAAACTTGGGGTCGAGGTGGTCGCCGCTTCGGAAATATCCAACACGTTGCAAAATCAAAATTCAGAAAATCTGTTGACCCTTAGTTTCTTTGAGCCTGAAAAAGCCGCCGAAGAAGCCGCCCGCTATGCCGAAAAATTTCCGGTTGATGCAGTGATTCCGGTTGATGAGGACACCGCAGTCGTCAGCGGCTTTGTTGCCGATGGCATCGGCATCAAACAAAATTCCATTCGCGCCGTGCAGGTTGCTAAAAACAAACACCTGATGCGCGAAACTTTAAAGCAAGCCAACATGCGTGTCCCCGAGTTCCGTCATTTCACATTGGACGAAGACCCGCGCGAAATCGCCGCGCAGGTTGAATATCCCTGTGTCGTTAAGCCGGTGTTTCTATCCACGAGTCGCGGCGTCATGCGCGTGGATAATGAAGAAGCTTTTGTTGGCGCGATTAACCGGCTGGAAAAAATTTTGCAATTGCCGCAGGTCGCTAAAAAAGGCGGCGCGGCAAAGCGCGATATTCTCGTCGAATCGTTTGTGCCCGGCGTCGAAGTCGCCGTCGAAGGATTGCTCACCGATGGCAAACTGCAACTGCTTGCGATATTCGATAAACCCGACCCGCTCGACGGGCCGTTTTTTGAAGAGACGATTTATGTCACACCTTCGCGATTATCCGAAGAAATTCAGAGCGAAATTTTTGCCACCACACAAGCGGCAACCCAGGCGATGGGACTTATGAAGGGCGCAATTCACGCAGAACTTCGCATCAATGAAGAAGGCGCGTGGGTGATCGAAGTCGCAGCGCGGGCGATTGGCGGACTCTGTTCGCGGGCGCTCAGGTTTGGCGAAGAGAAAATTTCACTTGAAGAATTAATTTTACGGCAGGCGATTGGCGAAGATGTTTCGCAAATTAGTCGTGAGCGACAAGCCGCAGCGGTGATGATGATTCCGATTCCTCGCGCCGGTTGCTTGCGGGAAATTTTTGGCGTGGAAGATGCCAAACAGATGGCGCACATCGAAGACATCGTAATCACGGCGCACCTTACGCAAAATTTACTGCCGCCGCCCGAAGGCGCGAGTTACCTGGGCTTTATTTTCAGTCGCGCCGCTACGCCTGATGTGGCTGAACAGGCTTTGCGTGAAGCGCACAGCAAATTGGAGTTTGTGATAGATTAGCGCATACAGTGAACGCAGCGGTTAGGTTAAAATGACCTCAATGAATTTGTTGAGCCTGCAAAAAAATGGAATGCAGCGAATGTCTGAAAATTCGGCAGACGTGGTGTTGATTTCGACATATGAACTCGGTCATCAACCTGCGGGAATCGCCATGCCGCTTGGTTTTTTCAAGCGTGAAGGGATTCGCGCAGACGCGCTGGATGTTTCAGTTGAAGGCTTCGATGCAGAGAAAATCAGCCGCGCGAAATTCATTGGCATCTCGGTTCCGATGCACACGGCTTTGCGTCTGGGCGTGGCAATCGCACAAGAGATTCGCCGCATCAATGCTGATGGTCATATCTGCTTTTATGGTTTGTATGCTTCGCTCAATAGCGACTATTTGCTCGATACGGTTGCCGATTCAATCATCGGCGGCGAATTTGAAACCGCGCTTGTTGAGTTAATTAAAAAAGTATTGGCGCGAGATGAAAATGCGACTGAGCGGTTGTCAATTCCGGCGGGCGTAAAAACCAGACTGCAAGCGGCAATGCCTGTGCTGGCGCGGCTTTCGTTTAGCAAACCTGAACGCACGGCAATGCCCGGGCTTGAACGCTATGCGCGACTCGATTGGCAGGGCGAACAGCGGCTCGCGGGTTATACGGAAGCCTCGCGTGGTTGCCTGCATCATTGCACCCATTGTCCGATTCCGCCGATTTACGAAGGGCGATTTTTTGCGGTGCCGCGTGAAGTCGTGCTTGAAGATATTCGTCAACTCGTCGAAGCGGGAGCCGCGCACATCACCTTTGGCGACCCCGATTTTTTGAATGGCCCGACGCATGCCTTGCGAGTGACCGAAAGCTTGCACCAAGCCTTTCCGCATTTGACGTTTGATTTCACGGCAAAGATTGAACACATCATCAAACATCGTGAGTTATTCAAATCGTTTGCCAGGTATGGTTGTATCTTCGTGGTATCGGCGGTTGAAGCGTTAAGCGATGAAGTCTTGATGCGCCTTGAAAAACGCCATACGCGAAATGATGTCACGGACGCTTTAAATATTTTGCGTGAAGCGGGTATTGCCATGCGCCCGTCGCTGGTTTCATTTACGCCCTGGACGACGCTTGATGATTTCATCGAGGTGATGGATTTCGTTGAACGCGAAAATCTCATCGATGCGGTTGACCCCGTGCAATATTCGATTCGTTTACTCGTGCCGCCGGGTTCGCGCCTGCTTGAACGCGAAGAAACTTCCCTGTGGCTTGGCAAACTCAATCAACCGGCGTTCACTTATGACTGGCAACACCCGGATGCGCGAATGGATGAATTGCAACGGCAGGTTGCGGTTCTGGTTGAAGGCGCAGCGCAACGCAATGAAGATACAGCGGTAACTTTTTATCGCATTCGCGAACTGGCAAAAGTGAGGCGCGGCGATGAGCTAGCGGTTCGTAACCAGGCATTGCTTGCTACTCATCGCATCAAGCCGCCGCGCCTTACCGAAGCGTGGTTTTGCTGAGCCGAACCGACGCGAGGCCAGTTTGGCGCTCTTGAAAAGAAATCGCAATTTTAAACGCTTATGACGGACGGCGAATGACCCACAGCGAGCCGATAATCAACAGGCAAATGCCGATTAAAATTTCAGCCCAGAAAAACGAGATATAATCGCTGTAGGTGCCAATCGGCGGCACGCCCGGTTGACTGTTGCGCAACGCCGGAAACGCAAAGAGCATTGCGCCGTACAAACTCATTGCGGCAAGTTCAACTTTGCGTTTGCCGAGCCAGAAACGCAGCATCAAGCCGGTAGCCATAGTTGCCAGACCCAACATCAAAACCATCACAAAGCTCGAAAAAAACAACACCGTTGTCGAACGCGAAATGGTCATTTCGATGCCCGTGTAACCGACCTCGCTCTCTTTATCTTTCTCGGCGTCGAGTTTGAGACCCGGCACCGAACCGGTGAATTCAACCGCCATTGCCACGGGTTCATTGCTATCGTAAACACTGGCTTTTTGCGGCTGTTTCGGAGCCGGTTCGCTTTCCGCGCCTTCGCGCGGTTCTTCTTTCGGCTCTTCGGCTTTTTCTTGTACGGGTGTGGTCATCAGCAGAATCAAATCGGCTTCATGCGAATCGAACGGGTATTCGCTGGATTCGCCGTCAAGCGTCAGCGTCGCGTCAATCGGATTCATGCGTTTACCTTTTTCAAACTTGTGTTCCTGTTTGCCGGTGGCGCTGTTGATGAGCAAAGTTAAATCATTGGCGGGCGAAAATTCATCTTTCGCCAGCGCGCCATGCGGCTCAAAACTGAGGCGCGTAATCAAATCGCCTTTGACCGGGTCAACGGAAACCACTTTGATATTGATTTCAATATAGTCTTCGCCGGCGTTGCTCTTGTCGGAAATATTTACGGAACGGTTTTCGCCTTCATGACGAAAACCGTTCAAGACCGTAAAGTAAGCGATTAACAATGCGAGCAAAGCGACCCCGGCAATGATTTTGCCTATCATATTACTGCCGCCAGCGGGCGGCGCTGAGGATGCTGACATACCTTTTAATCTCCTTTTTAATTGAGGTGATACGGCAAAAAGATTGAAAAAGTTATTCTTTGAACAGGGCTTTATTCTCCTGATAAATCTTCTCGGCTTTCGCCTTGAAATCATCGGCTTCTTTGCTTGCCGCTTGCATCTTGTCAACCACCGCCTGAGCTTTCGGTTGATATTCTTCGGGTGATTTGATTTCCTGCATGGCTTTGGGTTGACCGATTGCGGCGTCCGTAGAATCGGCGCGTTTCTTCAACTCCTGGGCTTTGGCGCTGAGATATTCTTTGTACTTTTCCGGCAATTTCAATTTGCTGGCTTCATCGAACTTGGCGGCGGCATCCTTGTAACCGTCGCGGGCTTTTTCCATCAACGGAATGATCTCTTTTGCCTGAGCGCGTAAGGCTTCGAGTTGGTCTTCTTCTTCTACCGCGCCCACTTTGGAATTCATATCGCCCAATTTCGTACCGGCTTCATCGGCATTTTTATTGGCAGTTTCAATCAAGACGTTGGTAGCGTCTACCAGTTTATTGGCTTTGTCGATTTCATAGGAATTGCAGGCGAGGGTGAAGGCAAACGCCAGCATAAATGGGGTCAGGGCACTGCGTTTCATTAGATTCATTTTTTTTCGCTCCTTTGGATTTGGCTCGCAAAACGCTTGGCGAGGTTATTGGATGATTTTAAGGATTCATATCCACAGGTTCTCGGCAACCTGCTGAATCCCGAATGGCTTGACTGATTGTTAAATGGGATGCGATTTAAAAGTCAGTGCAGTGGATAACGTGATACTACTTTAAATGCGGCGCAAGCAACCGCGACCAACTTTTGCTGAGTTGCTCGAATTCATGTCCGCATTGTTCGGCGCGGTCTTCCGGCAAGACGCCGTCTTTGACAAAGCTTGCGTATCTCTTTTCATCGTGTCCATAGAGCCAGCAGATGAGATTATAAAATCGTTGAGCATTGAGTGAATGCTCATCCCAGAAAGGTAAATCTTCAATATCCGTGTCATCCTGTTCATGCTGGATAAGAAACATTCTTGCGGATGAGATAATGGCGGCTTCGCCTTCGTCCGTGCCATCGGCGAGAATGAAGGTAGAGAGTTGGTCAACTGCATCCTCTTCTTTGCCGGTAACCGGAAGGTCGAGTATATCAATCAAGGCGTGCCCGAGTTCATGATAGAACGTATGTAACAAGTCACCCATTACCGCTTCGTTCAATTCGGCAGCCGATTTGGTGTCGGGTTTAAATGCCGCTTCGATTTCAGCGAGATATTCATAGCAAAGTTGTATCTCGTGTTTTTCAGGATTGTAGAAGGCATTGGCTTCGCCACATTCAACTAAATAAATCGTCATATCAGTGGGCAAGATGATGCTGTCATTCAAATCAGCGGCAAGGTTTTCAAGCAATTTGATTTTTTTCAGGTTCTCTTGAAAACGCAGATGCGCCTTGTTTTTAACCGGCATATAGGCGAATTTGAATATGCCTTTGCCTTTTGCGGGCGCGGCTTTGGTTTGAAAATTCGGGCTAAGAGTTGTGGGCGGTTGATTGCCGGAATAGACGACGTTACTGAGCAGCAGGAACAGCAGTGAGCAAACCATCACGCTAACCCTGAGTGTTCGGAGTGAGGAAAAAACTGGCAATTTGTTCATACCAATATCCTGTTCGACGGCATTGACTTGTCAGACGATGACGAGTGATGGAGGTTTCCCGCTTAAAATATGCTACTGAGATTAAGGCGATTGATTCGATTACGGAAATTAAAACGGGCGAATGATAACACGGACAAAAAAGTTTGCAAGGAAAACGCGGCTTTTCGCAGCGATTTTTGAAAATAAGCCGCGCCGGTTATAATACAAGTTCGATTAATTTATTAAAGGAGCAATTAAAAATGAGTGCATCACCAAGCGATATTCGTATTAGAGCCGATGTCGACCAGGCGGACGCCAATGTTTGCCGCTTCACCGTTGACCGGCAGGTTTATGAAGGCGCAGCCGTATTTAACAATCGTGATGAAGCTAAACAGGATAAACTGGCGGTTAATCTATTCGCCATTCCCGGCGTTGCCAAAGTTGAATTGAATGATAATCAGGTGACCGTGACCAAGAGCGGTTTCGATGATTGGCGACAGGTTGGCAAACGCATCGGTTCGGCAATTCGCTTTTTCCTCAATCCGCCGCCGGAAATTCCCGCAGACCAGTTGCTCGCGCCCGATCAGTTGCGCAAACGCATTCAACAGATTCTCAATGAACAGATCAATCCGGGCGTCGCTTCACATGGCGGCTTTGTCGAACTCATTGACGTAACCGATAACAATGTCTTCCTGAGAATGGGCGGCGGGTGTCAGGGATGTGGCGCAGCGGATGTCACCTTGAAGATGGGCGTCGAGCGCTTGTTGCGCGAAGAAGTGCCGCAAATTCAAAACGTTTTCGATGCCACCGATCACGCTGCCGGGCAAAACCCATATTACACCGCGTCAAAATAACCTGAAGCCGTTTGGTTATTGTCTGTATTTTGTTCCTTGAGTTTGGTATTTTGTTGGGCGTTCAGCCCCAAAGCATGCAGCACAAATTACCAGACTCAAGGTTTCCTCAATGTCAACTACTGAAACGCAACTCTCCCTTCTTCCCGTTACCAAAAAAGAAATACTCGGCTGGTGCATGTACGATGTGGCGGATTCGGCATTCACCACGGTCATCGTCACCACCGCTTATGCGCTGTATTACGGCACTGTCGTCGTAGGCGATGCCGGTCGAGCAGACTTTCTTTGGGGACTGGGTGCCTCCATTTCAGAAGCGCTGGTTGCGGTGGTCGCACCGATACTTGGCGCGATTGCCGATTATTCGGGAAGCCGGAAAAAATTTCTCGCGGTTTGTGCTGTTACCATCACCCTGTTTACAGCCGCACTCTATTTTGTAGGTCCCGGCGCAGCCATTTTAGGATTGGGGTTATACATTATTGCCAATATCGGATTTGCCGGAGGCGGCGTGTTTATTGATAGCTTTTTACCCGGCATTTCCGATGAGTCAAATGCCGGACGCATCTCCGGTTTCAAATGGACGCTGGGTTATTTGAGCGGACTCGTTGCCACCGCTTTATGCCTGCCACTGGCGTACAACATTGTTGAAAACCCCAATCCTCAGCAACTCTCATTGGCGCGGTTGATTCCCGTAGTGATTGCCGCTTATTACGCGATTGCGGTGGTTCCGACATTTGTGTTCTTACGCGAACGCAGTATTCCTAAACCTTTACCTGCCGGTGAAACCTATTTGACGGTTGGTTTTCGTCAACTCAAACACACCCTCAAGCACATCAGCCGTTATCGTGAGCTTTTAAAATTGTTGATTGCCTTTCTCATCTACAACGATGGCGTGGTTACGGTAATCTATTTTGCCGCGCGCTATGCCAAAGAGACCGTAGGATTTGAATCGGCGGATATTCTCAAACTGTTTATCGTCATGAATGTCATTGCGGCAGCGGGCGCATTTGCATTTGGTTGGATAGCTGATCGCATCGGACAAAAAACGACGATAATGATTTCGCTGTGCATTTGGCTGGCGGCTGTGGTGCTTGCTTACTTTTCTTATTCAAAAGAGAGTTTTTATGTTGTCGCTACGTTTGCGGGAATCGGTATGGGGTCGTGTCAATCGGTGACCCGCAGTTTGGTTGCCTTGTTTACGCCGAAAGAAAATGCGGCGGAATTCTTCGGGTTTTTAGGCATTGCCGGCAAAGCTCTGGCATTTTTAGGACCATTGATTTTTGGTTCAATCTCAAACGCTACCGGCAGTCAACGTCCGGCAATTCTGGCTATCGGTTCATTCTTCATCGTCGGCATGATTGTCCTGTCATTCGTCAATGAAGCGCGTGGCAAAGCGGCAGCTAGAATTCCAGTTGACCGATAAACTGGTTTCAGGTCCGTGTAACTCTGCCTTTTTATTGAGGGTCTTCAACCAATGGCGCGGTCAAAGACCGCTTGCTCAACAGCAGATTTTTAGTTTGTTTTACCATCCCGTAGAAACCCACTTTTGCAATTCGCTTAGCACTCCCTGAAAGTAAAAAACCGGCTGCGCGATGTTTACGCAGCCGGTTACAGGATTAGGGAGAAGAGAACTAATGAAAAGAATTTACGGATTAGCCGGTGGCTTGGTGCCGTCGCTGTCGCGTCGCTTGAGAGTCGGGCGATCTTTCGGAGCTTCTTCTTCGGGTTTCGTCTGATTCGGGTCTTCGCCTTCTTTGCGTCGCTTGAGGGTCGGGCGTTTTTGTCCGTCGCCAGGTCGGTCTGCGCCATCAACGGTGCGCGCATTGGTAAGCGCCAGCAAACGATTTTTCACCTTGGTGAAATCCGACGTGTTGATGATGTATTCATCCTTATCGGGAAACTTGGTCACCAATCCGCGAACATGCTCAATGCGGTCAGGGGTTGGTGGATGGGTGCGGAAAAGTTTTGAAAGCGTGCCGGGTTTGTCTTTCTCTTTCTTTTCGAGTTTTTCAAAGAAATGCACAAAGCTGTTGGGGTCGTAACCGGCAGCCCAGGCATATTGTGAACCGAGCATATCGGCTTCGTTTTCTGCGCCGCGACTGAATCTGAGAAATGCCAGCGGCACACCAATCTGCGCTGCATTGTAAGCGATTGCCGCAAGTCCGCCTGACATGAAAATCAGCGGAATCATGGCATAGTTGGCAAGCGTCGCTTTTGAGTCCTGTTCGGTTCCGTGACGCGCGGCAACGTGAGCGATTTCATGCGCCATGACGCCGGCGATTTCGGCTTCGTTATCGGCAGCCAGAATCAAGCCTTTGTTGACATAGAAAAATCCGCCGGGCAGAGCAAAGGCGTTCACGTCATCGGAATCAAGCACTTTGATGGTGAACGGAACTTTGGCATCCGAGTGCAACACCAAGTTTTGACCAACGCGGTTGATGTATTCGGTAATCATCGGGTCGTCAATAAATTTGGCTTGCCGGTCAACCTGTGCGGCGAGTTGACGCCCAAGCGCGACCTCTTTTTCCAGTGAATAGAAATTGGGTAATACGCCTTTGTTGATGTTGCGTTTGCCAATCATTTCGGGATTTTCTTTATCGCCCAATTTGCTGTTGGATGAAGATTGCGCCGTCGTTTTGTTGGCATCTTTTGAATCTTTGGTGTCTTTTTTATCTTCAGCAAACAACGTGGCGGGAGAGCCGAGCAACGCCGCCAAGAGAAAAACGGCAACGCGTTTTAGAAGGCTTCTTTTCATGGTTAAAACTCCTTGGGATTGAGAACTACTTCGAGCCAGCACGGGCTAGTCCGCTCACACTATTTCAGTGTACCATAGGCGGCTTTTCAGTCAAAAGAACTTTCCGGTGATGCCAAAAAATTCGTTTCGGGTTGTCCCTGAGATGAAAAAGATATAATGGCGAGCATTTTTTGTTGTAAATATGCCAATGCAGAAATGATTTAAAGAAGTGCTGCCAAGCGGTTTGATGGAATACCACCCGCCAGCTTTGAGCAATACAATTTCTCAGCCAAGTGGTTTTCCGCATCAACTTAAAAAGTTTTTCTTTAGTGCTCGCTTTTGCTAACGCCATCTTTTTGCATAGCGACAATCACCGCCTGGTTTTCAACGCAAATGGTGACTTCCATGCGTGTGCCGCCGTTATGCTTATTGGCATGCAGGTTAGTGAAGGGGATTAAAATCGTCTCCTGCCAGATGCGTTCGAGTTGCGCGAGACTCTTGCGCTCGCGAGTCAGTTTTTCCGCAAAAAAACTCACCAAGGCATTATCAAGATGCACAATCACAGGCTGGGCGGCTTCCAGTCGCGCTTTCAACGATTCAAGTCTTTCGCCGATGATTTTTTCAGTTGCGGCGCGGTCGAGAACCTGAAACTCGATGACTTCATCGATTGCTGCCGCCAGGGTTTCGGTTAAATTGTACGCGGAACCGCGTTCACGCAAGCGCAAACTGCCCGACATTTTCAAATTGCCGGTAAGCGGTCGCGCCTCGCTTTCATCGCTATGCGGGTGAAACCCGACCGGCGTGTATTTGTTACTTTCGCTGATTTGCGAAAGCGCCATAATAACCGTTGTGTTGGAAAGCGAAATGCGCGCGCCCGTAGCGTCCGTGAAACTGCCCTGCTCAAACGCTTCACCTAAAAATTGCTGAACCACCGGGTGCGCCAAATCGACATTGCGAAAATAGAGAACCGAATGCGGGTTGTCTTCGGCGGCTTTCGATAACAATCCGCTGCGGTCGCCGTAGCCGACATAACCGGGTTCCGCGCCGATAAGCCGCGCCAACGACCAGTTTTCGCTGAACTGGCTCATATCGAAATCAACCATTTTTTTCGACGAGCCATACAAAAATTTCGCCAGCGCAATCGCCATTTCATGTTTACCCGCACCTTCGACGCCGACGAAAAGAAAGACGCCATCAGGTCTTTCGGGACGCAGTTCCAGACGCAATTTTGCGATGCGCACGACGCGGGCAATATCACGCGCCGCGCGCGCTTGTCCGGGCACTGCGGCGTTCAAAAAATCTTCCAATCGTTCCAATCGCTCCGCCGGGTCTTCGTCCATAATTTCAAGCGGCAAACCTGTGGTTTCCGAAAGCGCTTCGGTGACGCAATCCCGCGATAAATTTTCATGTCCGGCAAGTGTGGCTTTGGCGGCAGCTTTGTCCATCAGGTCAAAAGCTTTGTCGGGAAAACTGCGCGAATGCAGATAACGGTCAGCAAGGTCAACAATCAACGCGACCGCCGCATCGTTGATTTTGATGCCGTGATGATTTTCAAATGCAACGCGCGCCTGCATCAAAATGTGCTTGGTCTCTTCAAGCGATGGCTCTTCAATGGTGATGGTGCTGAACCTGCGGGCAAGCGCTTCATCACGCGCGATGTATTTGTAATATTCGGAAAGCGTGGTCGCGCCGATGCAGGTGATGTCGCCTTTTGAAAGCGATGATTTGAGCAGGTTGGCAATATCGCCGACGCCGCCCGCGCCCCCTGCATTGAGCAGCGTGTGAATTTCATCGAAGAATAAAATGACATCGCCGGCGCGTTTGACCTCTTCAATCAAGCATTTCAAACGCTCTTCGATATCGCCGGAATATTTCGCGTCGGCAAGCAAACGCAGGCGTGAAACTTCAAGCACCCGTTTGCCTTTCAGTCTCGCGGGGGCATTGCCCGCGCGCAAACGCGCCGCGACCGCCGTAACTAATGCGGTTTTGCCGACGCCGGGTTTGCCGATTAACAACGGATTGTTTTTAAGTTTGCGACAAAGGGTTTCCAAAACCGCGGTCATTTCGCGGTCGCGCCCGACAAATTGATGCGCAGAATCAATCAACGATTCTTCGGCAAGGTCTGAACAAAATTCACCCAGAACGCCTGTGAGTTGCGGCTTGGTTGCCACTTGATTTTGCGGTTCCGGCGCCAAATCAATTTCATACGCTTGAGGCGTGAACGTTGGTTGTTGCCGCTTTTCAATTTTGCCAAGCGAAATGGATTGAAATTTTTTCTCAATATCGGCAAGCGCAACATCACGCAAGGTAGCGTCAAACAAGGCTTCTTTGACATGGTCACTTTCCATCGCCGCGTGTAATAAATCGAGAGGCGAAACCGTGGCTTTGCCTGATAAACGCGCGACTTCATTGGCTTCACCGATAACTTTTTGCGTTTCTTTAGTGATGGTTATGGAATCGCCTTGATGTGGAAACCGCGCGCTCAGGGTTTCGTGTGCGGTTTGCAAAAGCCTGGCCGGTTCCTTGCTGACATTTTCCGACGTCGCCATCAGATATTCGAGCAACGCCACCATCAAATGAAGTGGCGTCAGCACGCCACCTTTCCATAACGCCAGCCGTTTAGCGTTTTCTAAGGCTTCGCGCGTCTCTTCACTCAATGAATTCAGCAGTTGCTCTTTTGACATTGCAGGTTTATTGAATGGTTTCAGATGACATCAACGATTGTTCGTTGGACAGGTCTGAAACCGTGAGAATCTGTTCGGCAAACACATTTGAATTAATCAGCGATTGAATTACATAATTGCCCGCCGCCGGAAAAGTAATATTGGCAAACAACGTCACATTATCGGCAAAGCCATTTGCCGGAACCTCAAAAGCAGAAGGCGACGAAACCGCGATGGGTTGAACACGGTCAGGCGCGAGAATGCGAACTTCGGAAAGAAATTGCCCCTCGCCTGACCAATGATTCAATATCACCAGTTTCAAAAGCGTGATTGGCAATTGCGGAACTTGAATGGCATAAAACAGACCCATCAAACTCAGTTTATGATTGATTTCCAACCGCACATCTTCGCAAAGCAAAGTGTAATGCAAATGTAGATTCAAGACGTCTTTTTGTGCAGACATAATTTTCCTTTCATATTAAGGGCTTACTATCTCACGCTGGACTTGCCGATTCAAGAAGATAGATTGGCTTAAAAACTGCGGGGGAGTCCGTCAGGGTTTTAAAGAGAAAAAGCGAAGGCAAATAATAACCGTATAAAAAGAATAAAGTCGCAAGGCACTTTGCCTTGCGACTTTGAATAACCATCCGCACTCAGAGAAAACTCAGTGGCGCTGTCTTTATTTTATTGACAGTTTACCAACGCCAACCACCACGTCTGACGCTACGGAAACCTTCATCATAAGCCCGGGCATAGCCTTCCCGATAAGCTTGTTTGTAGAACTCTTTGTTGCCATATTCCGAACGATAACCTCTGTCTGCGTCGCGGAATCTATCGGCATCCTGATAGTTGTACTGCCGATTGCGTTCGGCATCTTCTTTGCCGTGTTTGAAGGCGTCGTTATAAGCGTTTTGCGCCGCGATACGCATAATCTCATCACGATTGTAACGTGAACCCGGATTATAGCCGCCATTATAGCCGCCGTTGTAGCCACCATTGTAACCGCCGCGATTGTAATAATCGTCATCATCATATTTGAATCGCGGGTAAACATCTTTCATTCTCGCGCCCAACACTTGTTCGATGTCGCGACGTGTAAATCGACATTCGCGATAATTGGTGGCATCTCTGAAACCGGCTTCATATCCTCTGCGGAAACTGTCGCGATAATCATCACGGTTGCCCATCCAGTTGAACCAACCGTTTAAATCATCTCTGAACCCCGCTTGATTTCGGTGGTCTCTCGAATAGGAACCCCTGCCATATGAATAGCGATAGGATTCCTGAACCTCTGCATATGCCAGGCGATAACCGAACATTTGCGCGAAAGCTTTGGTGCGCTCTTTCGTCCAGTTGCTGCGAAAATCGCCTCTGCCGTAACGGTCATTATAGCGGTCACGTCCCCAGCGATCATCATCACGATTTTGTCCCCATCGCTCGTTGTAGGTTTGTGCATTTGCGCTCAGCGCGATTGTGAAGAGCGCAATCAAAGTAATCGTCGATTTTTTTAACAAGCTGTAATATCCCATCTTTATCTTCCCTCCTTGCCTGGCAAACTTTGTTTGCGGCGACAAGTGAAATAACAACCGGCGTGCCAGAGCGCAAAAAGAATTAACCTGATAAAAAAAGCCAATAAAAATGCAGGTTTTTGAAACAAGCGGGATTTTAAGGTAGATTTTTCAAACACTAATTCGGCATGAGGTTAAACGAAATGGTATGGCAAGTTATTCGACAATGGCGAGAATTTGACCGGCGGCAACGGCTTCGCCTTCATTGACGCGAATCTCTGTAACGCGACCGGCTTTCGGCGATTTGATTTCATTCTGCATCTTCATGGCTTCAACCACCACCACACCTTGTCCCGATTCGACTTCATCATCAACCTTTAGAATCACCCGAACCACTTTACCGGGCATGGGTGCAACCAGTTGTTGGCGTCCATCTTCATGGTGTTGCGCACCTGCGCGCAGGTGTTTGCGGTCAACGATAGTTGCCGCGAAATTTTTGCCGCGCAGCGAAACTTTTAGCGATTGATTATCACCATCGGCAACACGAGCTTCGTAAATTTTATCGCCGACAAAAAGCAGATAAACACCATCTTCGGGATATCCCACCTCGATTTCATAATTGCGCTCGCCGATTTTAGCAAAGACGCGCCCGTCTTGTTCATTAAGTTCCAGACTGATTGCTTGACTGTCGATTTCGGTTTCGTATTTCATTTTAGGATTCGGGATTCAGGGAAAACTTGAATCATCATTTCTGAATATATATTCAAAATCTAAAATCGTCTTTGCGCGACGCGCCCGCTCATTTTCCAACGGCTTTCACTCTGTTGAGGATTGGCTTGCTTGATTTGTTGCGCTTTGGCTTTAGTGTGTAAAACCGCCGCCAGGCTTGCTAAATCGCGCAACTCGGTTTGCGTAGCATCGAGGCTTTCATTATCGTCACTGTTTTTTTGATTCAAATAGCAGTCAATAAAACCGGTGTCGAACTCAGCTTGACGGAAGGCGTCGTTTTGCGTGATGGCTTTGAAAAACGGCAAAGTGGTTTTAATACCTTCTATGGCGTATTCATCAAGCGCCCGCTCCAGACGATTGATTGCCGCATCGCGGGTTTCTGCCCACACGCAGAATTTCGCAAGCAGCGAATCGTAATACACCGGCACTTCCCAACCTTCATACACACCGCTGTCATCGCGCACGCCGGGACCCGACGGGCGGGTGATTTTATTGATGCGTCCGGGACTCGGCAAAAAATTATTATCGGGGTCTTCGGCATAGATGCGGCATTCAATCGCTGCGCCGCGCATCACGATTTCATCCTGGGTGAAAGCGAGCTGTTCGCCTGCCGCCACGCGAATCTGTTCGTGAACCAGATCGCGCCCGGTGACCAGTTCGGTAACCGGATGCTCGACCTGCAACCGCGTGTTCATTTCCAGAAAGTAAAAATTTTTTTCCTGATCAACCAGAAATTCAATCGTCCCGGCGTTGTAATAACCGGCAGCGCGAGCTATCTCGACAGCCGCTTCACCCATACGTTTTCGCAAACCCGCATCAACCACCGGCGAAGGACATTCTTCGACAACTTTTTGATGACGGCGTTGCAAGGAACATTCGCGTTCGCCGAGATAAACCAGATTGCCATAACGGTCGCCAATCAATTGAATCTCGATGTGACGCGGGCGTTCGATATATTTTTCAATGTACACGGAAGCATCTTTGAAACTCGACAGGGCTTCGGATTGCGCCATCGAAATCGCCGCCGCAATTTCCTCGCGTGACCGCACCAGGCGCATGCCTTTGCCGCCGCCCCCGGCTGCGGCTTTAAGCATGACCGGGTAGCCAATGTTATCAGCGATTGCGATAGCTTCTTCGACGGATTCAATCGCCGATGTCGTACCGGGAACCACCGGCGCATTGGCGTTTTGCGCGGCGATGCGGGCGCTGGTTTTGGAACCCATCAGTCGCATAGCTGATGCGGGCGGGCCAATCAAGGTCAGTCCGGCTTGTTCGACAGTGTCGGCAAAAACGGCGTTTTCAGATAAAAACCCGTAGCCCGGATGAATCGCTTCCGCGCCTGTGCGTTTTGCCGCATCAATAATTTTTTCAATCACCAGATAGCTTTCGCTCGATGGCGCTGCGCCAATATGCACGGCTTCATCGCAGACGCGAACGTGAAGCGAAGCGCGGTCAACGTCCGAATAAACGGCAACCGGCGAAATGTTCATTTCACGACAAGCGCGGGCGATGCGCACGGCGATTTCTCCGCGATTGGCTATCAAAATTTTTTTGAACATAGGTTGTTAAATTGATGCTCGGATGAATGAAAAAAGGCGAGCCTCGTGTGCCCGCCTCTTTATCAAACATTATCTACCTCAAAAATCTACTTCGCTGACGTTTTAATTAATAATTGACCTTTTAATTCCGCTGCTGTGTAAAACACCCCATCCCGCATGATGATATCGTCATCCGTATTCGGCAGTTCATCAGGCCCGTTTGAGCGTAATTCAAAATTATTCCAGCCTAACCCCTGAGTTAAGATTAAGGATTTATCATTTCCTTTCCGCTGAGTAACATTGGTGGCTATGCCATCTGTAAAACCGGTATAAGAAATGTTATGTTCCCAGTAATCAAGCGGCAATTGTTCTTTGGCAAATTTTCTCAGTTCTTGTTCGTCTTTTGGATAGGAGCCATTTACCAGTTTAAAAGCTTCAAGAAAAGCTGCTTTGCGATGAATCGCCGCCATTGATGCCGCCTCTTTTTTAATGCGCCGGTTTTCCAAAAGTCTTGGAATGTAAGCGACAGCAAAACCTGCAATGACGAAACTCGCGATTAAGGTCAAAGCAAAGGTTGGCATTAAAACTTTGTAACCGCCGAATTGTTCGGGATTTTTTCGCGAGCGTTGCAATGAACGCCAGGTGTACCAGATGACCGGGATGGCTCCGATAGCAAAAAATTTGGTAAAGACCAGTGCTGCGGTAATGACGACAGCCAGCAATCCAAAGGTATTCATGACGTGACCGTAGCTTTTAATTTGCACGGGTTTTTCATCAAGAGGTGCGCCGACAAACTTCGCGCCGCAATTGCATTCCAGAACATCGCGTTTAATCTCTTTACCGCAACATGGACAAAGCATTCTGAGTCCGCTCCTGTAATCAACTGTGGTGTTTTTCAATTTCAAAGTTCCCATAACGATGAATGGCTTTCTTGCCTTCATCGAAAAATTATTAGGGTAATTTCAATCATCAATTTTGAACAGAATAATCTGCCCGGATAACTTTTTCGTTCGCTTGCGCGGCTCTCAACTTAACCTGCGCCGCTTCGACTTTGGCGCGGTCGGCTTCTCTCAGTTCACGGTAGGTATGATAAATCCGATGTACTACCGTCCAATGTGAAAGCACCGCAATCACCCACAAAACCTGCGGCATCTTGTGCAGGAAATAACTCTGTGGCCCGATTTCCGTAAGCGAACCGATAATCAGTAATACGACGCGCTCTGGTCTTTCCAAAAATCCAACCTTGCAGGCAATGTCTAAAGATTCGGCGCGGGCGCGCGAATAACTCACCATCACCGAACCAACGAGCGCCAGTCCCGTGAGCGCCACCAGCAATGTCGAATGCGCGACCGTATCCCGCGCATAAAAAATCATAATGCCAACGTAGACGATAATGTCCGAATAACGGTCTAGCGTTGAATCAAAGAACGCGCCGAACTGGGTAACCCGACCGCGCAGCCGCGCCACCTGTCCGTCCAACATATCAAAGAGATTGGCGAAGATCATTAACAGACCCGCCGCAAAAAACTTGCCATACCCGTATAATGTCGCGCAGCCGATATTGATCAGTAATCCGATAAAGGTCAGCACGTTCGGGTTGATACGACTGCGAGCGAGCGTTCGCACGATGGCATCTATTATGCGTTTGCACGCTGCCCCGATGGCTTCACTAATCATTTTTAATCCTCACTCATTTCGGCATAACACGCTCGCGTAGCCGCGCTACTATGGCAAACGCTACCGCTGATTGTCAAGCAATTCCAAACCGCGGTTCAGATGCGAAAACACAGGCTTTCGATGCAATCAGGTAAAGATTTTTCAGGTCGTTCACGCATCGTGAATGGTAATGAGTTTAACCACCTCGAAACGGCGTTTGCCCGAAGGTGTGGTAATTTCGGTTTCATCGCCTGCCTGTTTGCCCATCAAGCCGCGACCAATCGGTGAGGTCGTGGAAATTTTATTCTGATTGATGTCTGCATCTTCAGCCATCACCAGCGTGTAAGTAACCTCGTCGCCACTATCAATATCATAAAGCTCGACGGTCGAGCCGTAAGCGATGCGGTCTTTGGGAAGACGCGACAGGTCAATCATCGCCAGATCGCCCAGACGTTTGCGCAAATTGGCGATGCGGGCGCGAACATAATCCTGACGATTGCGCGCCGATTCATATTCGGCATTTTCAGATAAATCGCCAAGCGCGACGGCTTTTTTTAACTCCTGAGGAATCTCGGTTCTCAGTTCCGTTTCCAGTTGTTTAAGCTCTTCTTGGATTTTTTGTTTCAGTTCGTCTGTCATAGCAAAAAATATCCACCGCTTCCGAATTTAATACTTGATGCAATTAAATTAATAAAAAGACCTCGATTTTAGAAATGAATTGAATTAAACAAGCCGCTTTGCCGCGCCGCCTGTCATAAAGGAGAGGTGTCTTTTTTGATTAAAACCACGTTCGTTTCGCTTGCTCATAACGTCAGTAGTTTATATCCAGACAATGAGAACTAACAAGTGGCGTTTCACATTCCGCTATGCCTGATAGCGTGGTAGGATACGAGCGCCGAACCCATAATTGACGCTCATCAGTTGAGGGGGTAGAATCTGGCTGGTTAGCAGGACGAAATTTTCATAGAGAGATACTCCTTCTTCCGTCCCCAAAAACAAATCATATGCAAACAGCAAAAGAGCCGAAATTGATAGATATTTTTGACGAAATCGCGCGCGGGTCAAACCTTGACCAGGCATTAACCTTGATTGCGCAAAAGGCGGCTACGGATTTGAAAGCCCCGGCGTGCAAAATCTGGGTCGTCAAACATGGAGATATTTGCGAACGCTGTCCGCTTGCGGAAATCTGCACCAACCGGCAAATGTGTTTGCATCTGATTGCCGCTTCGGGCACCAACCTGGAAAAAGAATATCCCCGCATTCCACTTGCCATTTTGAATACCTCTTTAATCGTGCGCGGCGGCATTGCCGACTTCAAAGATAATAGTCTTTCCGGCGATAAATTATTTGGCATTCAGCGCGATGAATACCGCAGCGCCCAATCCAGCTATGCGCTTTATCCTTTGCGCGGCATTTCCGGCACCGTCGGCTTACTGGGCGTGTTCAGCGATACCGAACTGGAAGTTGAAAGCATTGATACCCTCGCGCAACTTTCGCCGCTGGCGGTCGCGGCAATCCGCATTGCCGAATTGCAGGCGAAATGTGAATCGCTGCGCTTACAGGTCGAGAAAGAGGCGACTGCCCCCTCCGGAGTTTTTGAAAAACGGGTTCAGGAGTTGGAAGAAGCCAACCACCAACTGAAAAACGAACTCAATAAATTACATGCCGAATACGATGAATTGAATAAATTACGCAGCCAATATGATGACCTCATTCGCCAGAAAGAAGAGAGCGAAAATCGCCTGAAGCAATTGGAAAAAGATAATGCCCATCTGCAACAGATTGTCAGTTGGGATGCGCCGCAAAAATCCAAAGAAGGGCAAAGCGAATCTGCATCGAGCACAACAGAAACTGCAAATGAGCCTGCATCGGAAAATCCTGCGGAATCGGCGAATGCATCATCAACCGAGTCAAACGCGACTGCCGAAAATGTGCAAGAGCTTGAAACGCGACTTGCCGCTTTGGAAACCAGCGAACAGGAATTGCGCGACCGGCAGTCGTCATTGCTTGAACAACTTGCCAACCTTACCGGCGCATTGCAATCGGCTGAAGAGAGCAAAAGCAAACTCGAACAAGACCTGGCAAACGCCTCGTCAGCATCTCGCGAAGAGATAGAAAATCTGCGCCAGGCGCTTGAGCAGTTTGAAACTGACAAAACCAATTTCTTCACCGAAAGAGAACGCCTGCAAAATGAACTGGCTGAAATGCAACTTGCCAACACCAGTCTGAAAGAGGAAATTTCCCGACTCAATGAGGTCAACAAAACCGTAAGCGATAACCTTGCAGAGGTCGAAGCTAAGCTTACCGAACAGAGCAAAATTTCCAATGAAGAACTGGAAGCCAAACTGGCGCATACCGAAGCCCAACTCGAAGAACAAACCAGAGCCTTGATTGAAAAGCTTGAGCGAGCTGAATCACAGGTCAGCGAACTAAGCGGCAAGTTTGAAGAAAGCGCCAAAGCGACCGAACGCATTGCCGAACTCGAACAGGAAAACGCGGCGCTCAAAGATGAAAAATCGCAATTGGAAGATGCCGTAAAAACCCTTGATTTAATCGTGCCGCGACTCGAAGAAACGACGACTAATTTACGCAATCGCATCGAACTCAATGAACGATTGCGCACCAACGTCGAACATAAAAACCGCGATTTGATGTTGGAAAATCAGCGGCTCAAACTGAAAGAACAAGCCGAACTCAAGATGTTCGCCAACCTCTCGCATGAACTGCGCACCCCGGTCAATTCGGTTATCGGTTTTACCTCGCTGATTCTTGACGACGCGACAACCAACCTCTCCGAAAAGCACCGGCACAACCTTGAACGGGTGTTGAAAAATTCCCGCAACCTCGCCGATTTTCTCAATAACATTCTCGATTACTCGAAGATTGAAGCAGGATTGATGGATGTTTATGCCGAATCCACAAGCCTGAAAGATGTCGTCGAACGCGCCCTTGAGGTTGCCGAAGGATTGCGCGAGCAGGACGAGGTGAAACTCAACGCTGAATTTGATGAAGATTTACCAGCCATTCGCACGGATAAAACCAAACTGCAACAGATTCTTTTAAACCTGTTATCGAACGCCATCAAATTCACCAGTCAGGGTGAAATCAAAGTTAAGGTTATGAATGTCGGTGACGGTCGGATTCGCCTTGCCGTGAGCGATACCGGCATCGGCATATCGGAAGCCGAAATCCCGCGAATTTTTGAAGAGTTTCGCCAGTTGCCGCCGGCGCAATATTCGACCAAAGCCGGTAGCGGTCTGGGACTTGCCATCACCAGACGATTAGTCGTTTTACTCGGTGGTGATATTGCGGTAAGCAGTAAGGTTGGTGAAGGCTCAACCTTCACGATTACCTTGCCGCCCGAAATTGAATCAAGCGTCGCACCGGCAGCCGAAACCGAAGGGCAGATTGTTGACCCGGAACGCACGGCGCTGGTCATCAGTCAGGACGCCGCGACGCTCTATTTGATTAGAAAATATCTTTCCGATATTGGCTATTCGGCAGCCACGACCAGCAATCCGGTGCACGCTTTTGAACTTGTGCGCATTGCCAAACCGTCATTGATTGCTTTTGATTTGGACGGTTTTGAAAATCCTATCGCCTCGATTACCCAGATTGCCGAGCATAAAGATGCGGGAAATCTGCTGGCGTTTTCCAATAATCCGGAATTTGAACGGCGCTCGTTGAAATCGGGAGCCGATAAATTCGTGCAAAAACCCTTGAGTCGCGCTGCCCTTCTGGAAATCCTCGAACATCCGAGCGCCCCGAAAGAAGATTTCATTCTCGTGGTTGATGACGACCCGGACGCGCTGGAAATTACCCGGACGATGCTGGAGGGTCGCGGACATTTGGTCAAAACTGCTAAAGACGGACTCGAAGCCATCAGTGAAATCAATCGTCATACGCCGGCGGCAGTGGTGCTCGATTTGATGATGCCGCAGATGGATGGCATCGAAGTCGCTTATCTGTTGCAGACCAATCCGCGATGGTGCGAGATTCCGATTGTCTTACTCACGGCGCGCGATTTATCGAATGAAGAACGCGCTGCGCTCAATTACAAATCGGTTCAGGTGATTCATAAAGGCGCGTTCAGTCGCGAAGAGTTGATTGCGGCAATGAGCGAGGCAGTTGGCAGAAATCATCAATAAGATTTTTGTGACCATCACAAATTTATTTGCTTAAAAGGGATTGCCGCAAACAATCCCTTTTAACAAACAATCCCTTTTTAATTTCAGGATTCATGAACCGCCTTTATTCTATTGGCTCAACATACAACAGCGCAGAAAGACGGGTGCGCGGAAATTCCAGAGATACGCCTTTGTTGACGAGTTTGCTGCCTTTCATCATCACCTGAGTCCCTGTATCCGCATCCTTGATGAGATAGGTCTTTTCCGGGTCAAGCAGTTTCAAAGCCAGGCGGGCAGTGAAATCATTTTGATTATCCCAACGAAACAGCAAAATGCCTGCGCGCTCCCGGGTGCGGTCATAGAAGGTGATGCCGGTTAAATCTTTGCCGGTCGAGGGCGGGTTGATTTCGTAAAGCCGGTTCAGCTTAATCGCATTCAACTCTCTGTAAGCGGCGATTTCTTGCAGGATGACGCTTTTTTGTGAATCGGAAATTTTACTGAGGTCAGATGAAATGCCCCAGGTGCCCAGCATGGCGCTGCGACAATAGTAACGGGTCAATTCCTTATCGTTTTGCGGCAACCGGTCAAAGTTATTGGTGAAGTGATAGGCTTGCCAGGGAAATAGAAATTCCAGAGCGCCGAGCACCGTGGTGAGATTGAACTTCGCATGAACCATGCCACTATCCTGGCTATCGGACAACCAGATGGCTTGCGATGAGAGCGCCGTCAGTTCGTTAATCATGCGCCCGCCATTCAAACAGTTTTCAATCGCCAGATAAGGATTATCGCGGCGCACCTCGCGCAAGGCATTTTGAAAAGCCACGACGTTTTTCATCAAGCCGTTTTCCGAAACTTCATTGAAAATATACTGGTCATATTTCCACCAACTCATTGCATAACGCGAGCGCAAATCGGTGACATGATTTTTAAGAATCGCGGTGAAATCGTTGCCCGCCAGATCAATCAGATAACCGTCAACCCGATTGTTGAAAAAGCCCAAATCGTCCATCACTGCCGGGGCATTTTCGATGGATGCGTCAATTAATTGCGGGCAGGTCCACAGTCCCGTGGCAGCGCCCTTTCCCTGAGCCGCGGTCAACAAATTTTCAAGTTCCCCGGAATTGAATTTTGTTGGATGAGGATTCCAGAGTCCGGTTTTATCATACCAACCGAAATCGAGAATCAAATTCTCGAAGCCATAATCATCCATCGCTTCGACTTGTCTGTGAAGAAACGCTCCGGTGATTTCCGAAAAGGTTGCATACCAGTAATTGTAATTGAGCGGAAACGAGGGTTGCGGGCCGCCGTAGAGGCGACGGCTGACGATGCCGCGTTGAAACATCCAACTTTGCCGGTTGAGCGCGTCTGTGGTTGTGGTTGTCGGCGTGACCCAGAGTGCAGGCCCTTCGATGGCTTCGCCGGGCGCGAGATTCAATTGGGTTTCAGCTTGTGGCAGACGAACATTGAATGCCACCCCTTGAGTGTTGCCGGTGAGCGTGGCTTCCCAACCGCCGCACCATTCAATGCCAAAAAACGTCTGTTGCTCGCTGCCTTTGATAACCCAGTAAGGATTGACCGCTTCATAGAAACCGTCGGAACTGTGCAGGTGGCTGCCGAATGAAATATGGGTGCGATTATTCAAGGCTTTTTCATTGGCTTCAAAAGAGAGCGCCGTCCACCACCTTACGGATTCCGGCTGATCATTCATTTGCCAGTTGGCATGCCAACCGGGAAACCACTTAATGCCAAGCGCCTGGTAGCCGCCATTTTCCATGCGCACTTTGGTGCGAAAAATCGCGCCGACACGCGCCAACTCGACAATCCAGGTTAAACGCAACCCGTCGTTTAATTCTCTGGTGGCTTGGGCGCGATAGAAATTTTTGTCGGAACTGAGTTGCCATGAAATGGGCGACGGCGAATGCGGTATAAATTTTTCCGGCACCCAATTGTTCAAATCGTCTGACGCCATAGTGTCCGTAAAAATAGGCTGTTGGGTACGCGACCAAACGGCTTTTTCAATAACCGGAATGCCATTGGGTGAAGCCCCCAGCGTCAAACATAATTTTTTATTACTCAATTCTTCGGCTTGAACCGCAATGGGCGAAAAAATAACCCCCAAGAGTAAACCTAAGCCCGCAAGGAAATGGCTTTTATAGTTGAACCTGACAGTAACGAAAAACAACCCGGGGTTCGTAAAAAAAGACTCAGAGGATGTTTTCTTATGCATTCAATTCTTCTCCTGGCAGAATGGTTAAGGTATTCAGATTGGCAGGCAATGCAGACCCTTGTTGAACAAATAATGATTCTTGCCCTTTGGATACAAAGGTATTGCGGTTACGGGAGATGGTCAGGGTTGATGAACCCGGTGAGGGCGACAACCATTGCACGGTGAGGTTGTTTTTGGTGAACCATTAAGTGAACCGCGAGCTTAATGGTTTATCGGTCTGTGCCTGCTCAGTGGGTAAAGACTCCGGTTAGGCTCGCTCGGTTGCAAATTTTTTTCTAAAAAGTTTACAGATGACCATTCTGAGAAAAATAATTGCAATAAATCGCTGGTCGGTTTACTGGAGTTGAACAAGCGGTCTTTGATCTCAACCGATTCAAAGTAAACTCAATGGCAAACCCCTCTAGCGATTAAAGAAGAGTGAAATCGCCATAATCAAGCCGACGATGATGACAAATCGGCGCACAAAGGTGCGACCTAAAACGCGGGCGATTTTTGCTCCACAGTAGCCGCCAAGCAAAGCCGCTACAGCCATCGCTGCTGCGGCAAACCAGCGGACATTGCCCGACACCATAAAGGAAATTGCCGCAATCCCGTTAATCGAAAACCCCATAGTGTTTTTCAATCCATTCATTTGATGAATGTCCGTGAGTCCGATGAGTCCTAAAACCGCGAGCATTAAAATCCCTATGCCTGCGCCGAAATAGCCGCCATAAATGGCGACCAGAAACTGCAATGCCGTAGCGCCGACAAGCCACTTGGTCGTCGCTTCGCGCGGGGTTACACCCGATGATGAATTTTCGATTGAACGGCGCAAGCGGCGATTAATCGGCTCCTGCAAAGAAAAGAGCGCAGTCGCAAAGAGAATCAGAAATGGAACGATTGACGCAAAAATTTTCGAGGGCGTCAGCAACAACAGCAGCGCGCCGATCAGTCCGCCAATGACCGAAGGAAGGATGAACCATTTCAGCCAGCGGCGTATGCCGCTCATTTCATGCCGGAAACCAAACACCCCGCCAATCGTGCCCGGCACAATGCCGACCGTGCTGGTGACGTTTGCCACCACCGGGTCAAGCCCAATCCAGATTAGAGCGGGAAAAGTGATGAGAGTGCCGCCTCCCGCGATGGCATTGACGATGCCTGCGAGAAAGGCGGCAACCACGATGATGATGATTTGCGCTAAACTCAAATGCAAAAAGTCAGACGGTGGTGGTTGATTGATTGGTAATCAGCCAAATAGATTAGCGATGACGATTGTCGAATTTGATACCGGCTTCGACTTGATTGATTGCCTGGCGCGTCAAGTTCAAAGCGCGCGTGCGATGACCGCCTTTATCCGCAGTTGCGTCTTCCAATTCTCTTAACGCCTTTCTTAAATGTTCCAAAGCTTCGCGCATATGCGGTTGGTCTTCGGCTTTTGCGGTAGCGGAAAGGGCAACCCCCAAAGCGGCTGCGGGTAAGACTTTCGTAACTAAAGAACGACGTGAAACTTTATCCATAAATTCGTCTCCTTGCGTGCGGTGGAATTTAATTTTTGAGATTTGAAACCTCGCAAAGCTATCACGATTTACACCAGGCTTCAAATCCCGCCACACCAAATAATCTGTCCACTCAATTCACTCTGCGGCGCTCAAGGCTTTCGCATGTTCATCCTTGAGCAGTTGCAACATGGCTTCGCGCTGGTCATAGAGTCGTTTCAATTTGCGCGGCTGATGACGCGCCAGGGCATAGGCGGCAATAATCGGCGCGGCAATCGTCGAGTCCGTATAACAGACCACCGCATCAGGCAAACGGTCGGGGTCAATCTTGCCCCAACTGACCGCTTCCGAAGGCGTCGCGCCTGAAAGTCCGCCGCTATCGGGTCGGGCGTCAGTCACTTGCAAAAAGTAATCGTGACCTTTCTCTTCGATTTGCAACACCTCTTGAATCTGCGGCTCGGTTTGCAAGACAAAATTTTTCGGACTGCCGCCGCCTAAAATAAACACGCCGGACTCGCCACCTGAACGTTTCGCTGACAAAACTATCGAAGCCGTCTCATTGACATCCGCCGTCACATCAAAACGCAGTTTATTGCCGGTCAGGGCTTTTGCCGCGACATTCATACCGATGGAACTGTCGCCCGGCGAGGAGGTGTAAACCGGAACTCCCGCTTCATAAGCCGCCGCCAGCACGCTTTTGCGCCCGATGCCTAAAACCCGTTCGCGTTCGGCAATGTATTTGCCGCAAAGGTAATGAAACTCAGCCGTGCTCAGGTCGCGTTGAAATTCTTCGCCTTCGATAATTTTGCGGTAAAACGCATCGGTCGAAAGCAACACATCATATTCAAAGAAAATATCATAAATGCGCACCACCCCCTCTTCGCGCAACACCACATCGGAAATCTGCGGATTGCCCCGGTGCATTTTAAGCCCGATGCCGAAATGGGTATCGTGATAGAGGTTTGCGCCCGTCGAAACTATCCAATCGACAAAGCCGTTTTCAATCAGCGGAATGAGCGCAGACATACCGACACCCGCAGGCGTCAGCGCGCCGGTTAAACTCATGCCGACCGTCACATTATCGTTGAGCATTTTTTCGACAAAGAGTTGGCAGGCTTCGCGAAGTCGCGCGGCATTGTATGCAAGAAAAGTCGATTCGACTAAATCCGCGACCGTCATCGCGCCGCTTACCGGTTGCGGGTCAATTGCCTTGCCGCCTAAAAATTTATGATTGTTTGCCATCTTCTACCTCGAGTTTTAGTTTATGATTTTATTGCGAGGTTCTAGGTTAAAAGTTAAACAGCATCTATGCAACCGCTATCCGCTACCACCTGAAACCGCAGTTTCAATTACAGACAGCCCGCGCAATTCTTACACACCAATGAATGCTTTTCTTCCTCGAATCTGTACGCAAAATGTTCAAACCCTCGAAATTTCTTCGATTAAATCAAGGCACAACGATTGCTCGGTTTAAGCGCGATTAGTAGAGCTGTAAGGATGTGTGCTTAATAAAATCAAAAAATTGAAATCAGCCCGTGTGTATTTGCAAAGGAATTCAGGCGCAAATCGATTCTAAAGGAGAAGTGCAAATGAAATCTAAAATCTACCTGTTTATTTTTCTGGTAATGGTTTCGGCAATGGTGGCTTCATTACAGGTCGCTGCCCAAGTGGCGGCGCAGCGCCGGGTGCAACAAAACTTCCAACCAACCCCGGAACAAAAAGACCTGGTGGCAACCGCCATGAGTGCCGGTAATTTCAACACGTTCATCAAAGCCATAGAGGTGGCAGGTTTGAAAGAAACCTTGATGAGTGACAACCTTTATACGGTTTTTGCTCCAACTGACGAAGCCTTTGCCAAACTTCCGGCTGGCAAACTCGATGGGTTATTGAAAAACCGCGAGAAATTGAAAGTTGTTTTACTGCAACATGTGGTTTCGGGAACGCTGATGACCAAAGATGCGACGAATATGAAAACCGCACCCGCGCTTTCCGGTTCGGCGCTCACTTTTCAAGTCAAGGAGGGCAATCTCCTGATTGATGATGCGAGTATCGTGCAGCCTGATATTACCGCTTCCAATGGCGTCATCCATGCGATTGACAAGGTTATTATGCCGACGAAAAAGTAAAATATAGTTTCCTCCAAAATTTTTCGTTGCGCACAGGCGAAGGGAGTGGAGTTTCCCATTCCCTTCGTTTTTTTTAGCGCGGTCTGCCAATAAACTGACTGAGCAAAGGTTGAAGGAGCGGTCTTTGACCACGCCGCCCCCATTTAACCATGCTGGTTTTTGTAGAGGCGGCGGCGAATCTGAAATCGTCCCATTTAACCATGCTGGTTCAGGTAGCGAAGCAGCAGTTGAAGGAGCGGTCTTTGACCGCGACTTCAGCGCGGCGGTTATGCGTAAAAGCCATCACCAATCGCTCTGGCTGGAAATTCTGTGAAATTTTTGGGAAGAAAATAATCGGAGGAGGTTGATGGTTATTTCAATCAGCCTCCTCCAGGGTGCGCGCTTTAGCTGCAAGCCGCAATTAATTTTGTCGCGAACGCGGCGATTCCGGTTCGCGCTTTACCGCATAATCGCGCCAGCAATACAAAGGCGCGTTCGGGTCTGATGAATCGAAAGTTACTTCTTCATCAACAGCGAACGGGAAGAAGGTATTGGGTGAAGCGGGCGCGGGCGGTATAAATTTCGGGTCCAACGCTTTGGCAATTTGATCTCGCGCATCGTCGAGATGATAGCGCGTTTCGCGGTCTGCGGCGCGGGCAATGGCTTTGGCAATTGCCGCGCTTAACGCGCGCAGTTCACCGCGAATGATCGGGCGTTGATCATCCGTAACTGCCGCTCGACCATTCAATTTGTCGTCCATCAAATCAATGTAAGCGCGTTGCAGGTTGCGACGATAAGCGTCAATGCGAACCGGCGCGACGCCATTGATTTCACTCCAGATGCCGTGGCGCACATCTTCAAAAAACTCAGTCGGCGCATAAGCGGTCTTGCCATCAATTGCCTGTTGTTCGACCAGGCGAGCCACGCGCGCTGAACTCATCAGCGAATTCAACACACGCATCTGTGCATTCTTGACGCGGTCAAGCGCGCCGTTGGCTTCGATGCGGCGCAGCACTTCAGGTTTGAGCGCCCACGTTGGCGTCGCAAACGCCTTCTCATTTAAAAACCGCACCGCTTCCGTTTGCCGTTCTTTCGCGATGGGTATAAATCGCACGCCGTCTTGTCCGCCATGCTTTTGCTGAGAATTGAAACCGCCGACGATTGCCGTCACATGCGCCATTTCGGTTGCCCATTGACCAAGCATTCTGCCATACACTTCTTCGAGGTCATCATAAGGCTCGCCCGGTTGCGTAGTCGCCGAAAGCAACATATTCGATACCCGTTCGAGATTTTTTAAACCGAGAGCCGTCGATTTGACGGCATCCCCGTCGCCTACGGCTTCGGTAAGTTCGCCGGAGTCTGCGCCGCGCGAATCGGCTGTCGAAAATCTGAGCCACGGCGATTTATCCTGGGCGCGCGCCCATTCATCCAGAGTTTTCTTTTCATCATCAGGAGATTTCGCGCCGGCAATCGGTTTATAGCCCCACATGGTTGCCCATTTGTCATAAGGACCGATGCCGGGAATCAAATCGGCAACTGCGATTTTATCTTCGGGTTGCGCGACATAGTTGTAGCGCGAATAGTCCATCAAGGTCGGTGTATGCCCCATCTTTTTGACCCATTCGCGGTCGCGAATTTTTTCCGCAGGGTACATGGAACTGGCTTTCATATTGTGTTGAAAGCCGAGCGTATGACCGACTTCGTGGGCGACGACGTATTCAACCAGTTCGCCCATCAAATCATCCGGCAGCGGCAATTTTTGGGCGCGCGGGTCAAGCGGGCCGACCTGTGTGAAATACCAGTCGCGCGCCAGATTCATGACGTTGTGATAAAACTGGATGTCGGATTCGAGAATTTCGCCGGTTCGCGGGTCGTGGATGTGCGGGCCGCTGGCATTTTCAATGGTCGAAGGCAACCAGCGAATCACTGAATAGCGCGCATCTTCAGGACTCCAATCCGGGTCTTCCTGCGCGGAAGGCGCTTCTTTGGCGATGATGGCGTTTTTAAATCCCGCTTCTTCAAAAGCCGCCTGCCATTTTTCGATGCCGCGTTTGACATAAGTCACCAGCCACTTAGGAGTTGCCGGGTCGACATAATAAACAATCGGTTTGACGGGTTCAGAAAGCGCCGCATTCGGGTCTTTTTTGTCCAGTCGCCAGCGGGTGATGTAGCGGCGCATGGGGGCGCGGTGTTCGGGTTGCCCGAAATCCTGTTGCCGAACCGAAAAATAACCGACGCGTTCATCAAACAGACGCGGCATCATCGGCTGTTCGGGCAATTTAACCATACTGTAGTGCATAACCACCGATGCGCTGCCCGGACGCATACCAGCCTGTTGGCGGATTTGACCGGGGATTTGTCCGCCTCCTGTGGGGGTGGTCGAAGGCGGCGAAACATAGGTGTGCGTGGCTTCGACTTCGATGTTTTGCGGGTATGAGGTGACGCGCTCGACAAAGGTGCGCGTGGTGTCCATATTGCGGGCGCGAAGTCGCGAACTGGCGCTCAGTTCAATCACATCGGTGGTGAAAAGTCGCGTAACATCAATGACGCAGGATTCATCAGCGCCAAAGGCTTCGATGTTGAAAGCCATAATGATGGAATTGTTATTTGCCGCTTGAACGGCTTTGGCGATGGGCAATTTCGGGTCGGCAACCATTTCGTAATTCACATCTTTGAATAACACGCGATTGCCGCGACGTTCCCATTTGACGACGCGGTTGCCCATTGCCTGCCCGCCATAACCGACGCCGAAAGTGGTGCGGGCGATTTGCGCAACCCAGAGAAATTCTTTGCCGAGTTCGCTTTTAGGAATTTCGTAATAGACCTTTTCTTTAATGCGATGAACCGTAAAGATGCCTTTGTCGGATTTGGCATCTTTGGTGATGACGCGGTCATAGGGTCGCGGTTCCGCGGTTTGGTCCTGGCGTCCGGGAATCGCCGGACGGTCTTGTCCTGCGGGAGGCGCAGCAGGGTCTTGCATTTTTGCACGGGCAAGCGCAGGTATAGGGCTTGCAAAAGTGAAATTTGCAAACACTGCAGCTAGGAACAGCGCAGCAAATCTTTTCATATCTCTTCTCCTTAATTTTTTAATGAATAATTAAAAGGGTTGTCAGACGAGAATCATTCCACTGGACGAGCAAGCATACAGGCAGAGGATGAAGGATTTCAACCGGCGTCATGAAATCAGGTAGTTGAATTCAAAGATGAAAAAACCAAAGCTGTCAGTAATCGGACATCAACCGGCGAGAAAAGGATGCAGGCGTTCGCGGATTTCATCGGGCACAGGTATGGATTTAAACGTCGAACGCGATACGCAGGCGAGCACAATGTGACCTTCGGCGACGAAATCGGTCTCGCCTTTTTTATTCACTTCAAAATTAAGCGTCAATGATTTGCTGCCGAACCTGCCGACATATGCCGACACTTCAATCAAATCATCAAGCACCAGCGGCTTTTTGAAATCGAAATGAATCTGCACACGCGGCAACCAGATATCCAGTCGGTCAAAAGTTTCGCCATAAGCCAGACCGACGGCGCGAAAAAGTTCGGTTTCGGCAATTTCAAAAAACCGTAAAAACTGCCCGTAATAAATAATTCCGGCGCGATCAATATCCGACCAGCGAACATGCTCTTCAATGGTAAATTTTTTGTGCATTGCCGTCTTATTTCCTTCTCAGACAAAATGAATTCTGAAATGCGAATAAAACTGTAACGACGGTGGAGGCATCAAAGCAACGTGAAACGAATCACCCAAATCATCGGTATCATCGTGGCAATTGTCTATAGCATAGTCATCATCTGGTTATATGTGCGCCAGCCGCGCAGCTTTGCCGAAATCAAAACTCAAGCCGCTGTCGAAGCGAACATTTATTCCGTCAAGCAGGAAAATTTTGATGAAGCATTGAAACAATTCAATACCGGACATTACGAGGTTGCCATCGCGCAATTCAAACTGGCTGACCCGGCTCAGCGTGATGCGTTAACGCAATTTTATATCGCCTATGGTTATTACCTCTTGGGGCGCGGCAGAATTTCCGATGATGATGAACTATTCAGACAGGGGCTTGCGGCGATTGATAAATGCTTAGCCGTCGCCCCGAATAATATTTTTGTCATTGACCGCGCCGATTTTGAAATCAAAAATGCCGGTGAATTGCGGGCGCGATTTCACGAAGGGTTAGCCGTCACCCCATCGGATTTCAATCCGTTCAACTGGTTCAAAAGTAAAAAGTGAGCAACCCATGCAAAAACCTGAAACTAAAGATGTGTTCAACTATCTCATCACACCGCTGCTGTTTTTAACCGTGGCACTTGCGGGTGGGATGCGCATTGCGGTTGAGGGCAATGAACTCAGATTCCTTGCCCCGCAACTGATAACCTTGATTCTTGCGGCATTCGCAATGGTCTTATTCATTCGCGGCGGGCTGGTGAATTTACGCGAGCGCGTCGGCGAACGTCTGGGACTAACGGAAAATTTATCGGGCGGGATTTTTCTTTTGAGCCTCTATTTTGCCACCGCTCAGGTTTTCAATTTAGTGACACCCGAACGCGGACTGTTGAATTTTTGCTTCAATCTTTTTTACTTTTTGATTTTTTTCAACAACCTTTTTGTGGTCTTTAATCCGCCACGCCTGGTAAAAAGTCTCGCCGTTGTTTTAGGCGCATCGTTTCTGTTGAAATATCTTTTGCTTGCCGATTGGTTTGCGCCTAGTGATTCACTTGGCAAAGCCATTTTGCAAAAACTGATGCAAACCGCTTCGCTTGGCGCACTGGATTTTGAAACCTTTGCAAGTGCGACTGGCTACCTGGCGTTTGCTGCGCTGATGCTCTACATCATTGGGCTTTATCTGATTGCGCCGCCGGTTGATCAAGCCGAAGAGTTGCTTTACCGGATTTTCATTGAACGGCATAAACTCTCGCCGGGTGAACGTCGCCGCTTGCTTCAGGCGGTGACCGAAGCGACCGACGAAGATGACGAAATCATCGAAGCCGAAGTGATTTCCGAAAGACCCGCGAAACCTCAAAATATCACTTCAGATAGGTGAAGTTTTTAAAGTTAAAATCTGGTCGTAAACAGTGCCTGCTCAACGCTGCGGCGGTTGGCGATTGTCAAAACTTGCCTGTCCACTTGTATAAGGATTTGATGGATGGTTATTCCAGGCATCAGGTTGAATATTCGCCATAGATGGTTGGCGTTTGATGAACGTCAGCAAAAAAATGATGAAGCTGAAAATCGCCGCACCGGCGCAGGCAAAAACTGCCAGCCGATTGGTTGCCTGGCGTTCTCTTGCGCCGCGCCCCCAGACATTCGCGCTATCCATCGCTTCTTTGGCTTCCTGACGGAGTTTGACTTCGGCAGCCGTGCCTCTGGCGACTTCGGCTTTTTGCAATTTCTCTAGCGCTTCACGCGATTTCCGGTCATAAAGTTTTTGTTCATCGCCTGGCGTCAACCAAACGTAAATTGCCAGACTGCCCGATGCCACACTGCCTAAAAAACCCAGTATGGCAATCACCCGTAATATTTTTCTCAACATGGTTTACTCTCCTTTTTATTCAACTCTCACATTCATCATCGCTTCTTAACGGATGTTGGCGTTTTGAAGAGGGGAGAGCTTCAATTGCTGCCAGGGTAATGGAAAAACTTCCGTCCTTATGCGGTTAGCGTATATAGATTTTGTCAGCGATGATGGTGTACATACTGAAATTTGAATTGGGTATGGAAATCACTTCGATGGGATCGAGTTGCAATTTGGTGATGAAATGCCCCTTCCCGGAAATCACATACCAAATTTGCAGAAATGCAGAGGCATCGCCTGATTCCGGCGCCGGGCGTGTTTTTGAGAGCCTGATAAGTTGCGCTTTTCTGCCAGGCCATTTAGCCCCTTCACCGGGTATCGAGAACGTTATGGACTTTGCATTGATTAGGTCGTTAATAAAATCAATGATTTCATTCTCGCCCTTAAACCCTGTCTTGAATATAACCCCTTGTGCCCAACCGCCAGCTTTATAAGTCGAGGGCGCAAAGTAATCTGCCGAGACGCCCAGTGATAAATGCACGCTGTAGTCAAACATTGATGTTTCTCCTTTCTTTCTGATTAAGAGGTATTGCGAGAGAATGAATTTTCTCTCCGCGTTTTAGTTGTGCTTTCACTCTGATGAGCAATTTCGGGAAAACCATTTCAACTTGCATTAGAACTGCTGGCTCATCAGCGCGCCGAGAATGGTGAAAACGATGCCAATTAAAAGAGCCACGACGAGCAGAACGCTATAAATTGCCAGCGCCGCGCAGAATTGATGACCGAAAACCGCGAAAGCTCTGCGCCAGAATTTATGGCTCAATAAAATACTGTTGGGGATTTGCGCTTCCAGATAGGACAAGCGGGATTCCAGTCGCTGAATTCTGCTGTTGGTGGTGATTAACGTTTCACTGCTTGCAGCATCAGGCGATACTGCCCACATCGTTGATTTTGTCATTGTTGCCATTTCTCCGTTCGATAGTGTGTTCGAGGTTTAAACGACTGCGCCTCTCACCCATATAAGATGGAACAACAAAAATCTTTCAAAAAAATTTCAACTGCGAGGCATTAAGAGCGGAAGAATGAAAGAACTGGTTCCGGGAAAGAGTTGATGCGGGATTTAAAAAAATTCTGATTACCTTGATTTACCATCAAGACTCGCCCATTCGCCCGATTGAATGAAACTCGCCCAGTAAAACGGATGCCGACGTTCGGGACGTTTAATCATCGCCAGTTGAATTTGTCTGAGCGCCTCGGCGCGACTCAACCCGCGTTGCAAATTTTTATAGTATGCGCTCATCAATTCGCGGGTGGCGTAATCACTGACTGCCCACAAACTCATCATTAAAGTTTCGGCTCCGGCAATCACAAAAGCCCGGCGCAGTCCGTATACCCCTTCGCCGTTTTTGATTTCGCCAACTCCCGTATCACAAGCTGAAAGCGTGACCAATCGGGTTCCCCAGAGATTCAAGCCCGTCGCTTCCAGCGCGGTTAAAATTCCATCGTCGCCTCGGTCTGTAAACTGATTGGCTCCAGCCAGGGCTAGACCCGAACGCAACAACGGGTTTTCGATTTTGGCACTGGCATTAATTGACCGGCGAGGTTCAGCCGTATCATCAGGGTTAGCCTCGCTTGTGTCATTAAGAAAAAAACCATGCGTGGCAATGTGCAAAATAGTGGGCGCGATTGCGCTTTTCAGCGCCGGTTCGGTTGCTTGCGTTCCGGTCAATAAAACGGCTTCGGGAAATAACGCTTTGATGGTTTTGGCTTCGCGCTCGGCGCTCGGCAATTCAACAAAAAAGATGTCGGACATTTCCGCGCCGGTGTTGATGGTCTGCCGTTTGCGCAAATTCTTTGCAAGCGGCGCAGCGGTTTCGGCTAAGGCTACGGGTTCGCGATTTCCGAACGCGGGATTGGCGATCAGCAAAGGTGCGTTGTGACTTTGCCGGGCAATTTGTAAACGCAACAGGTCGCGTCCGCTGGTTAAATAACTGAACGAATAACGTTCGACCAGAAAATGTTTTTGTTCATCAACCAGGGCTTCAAAAGGGATAAGGTTGAATGCCCCATCGGGCGAAATGAGCAGATGTTGCGCGTCGCCAAGCAACGCGCGAACCGGTTGCATGACCAGTTCATCAACCAGGCGGGCGTGTTGTTCAATGGCTTTCTGTTTCGGGTCGCGCAGACCCTGACGCCATTGTTCGATTGCCGCGTCAATAGTTTTCACTGCACCGAGTTCGCGCCATTGCACGTCACCTTGTTGTCGCAAAACGTAGGCGACATAGCGCGGTTCGCTTGCCGGTTTATTTTGCGAAGGCTTGAAACTAAACGGACGGTAAATGATGAACTCAACGAGCGCGGCATTTGCCGGAATCAACGCGCGAACCGCATCGAGGGTGACGGCTTGAGTTTGAGCGCGAAACTCAGCGCTTTGTCGGCTCATCCGGTCTTCCAGTTGTTCACGGCGGTCTTCAAGCAATTTGAGAACCTGCTGGTGTTTTTCCAAACCTTCTCTGCCGGGACCTCGCAAGGTAAGCGTCGCCAATCGGGTTCGGGTTTCAGAAAGTTGGTCAATCAAATGCCGGTCTTCCGGCAAAGCGCGTCGGCGCAACGCCGCGAGACTATCAATCATGGCATCCAGGGTTCGCCCTTTGCGGTTTAGAATGAGCGTGAGTGCCGTAGTTTTAGCTTCGTCGGATTGCGGCAGGGATTGAAGGTGTAACGAAATCAGGGTGTTTAAATCACTGGCAAGTGATTTGAGGTAAGCGAGTTTCTGGCGCTCTGAACCCGTATCGATATTCGCTGATAAATTATTCTCTCTGACCGCCAGATATCTTTTGCGATACGCCAGCGCCTTAGCGAAATCGTTTTTTGCAGCGTAAAGCGAAGCCAGATTACCGAGCACAATTGCGACATCCGGGTGATTGATTCCGATTCTTTTTTCGCGAAGCGAGAGGGCGCGCTGCAAAAAGATTTCGGCTTTTTCGTACTCCTGTTTACGACGATAAAGCTCCCCCAGATTATTAAGCGCCGAAGCCAGGCGCAACTCCTGCCCTGGCGCTTTCTCGAATATCGCCAGCGCCCGTTGCGTCAACCCTTCGGCTTTGTTGTATTCGCCTCTCACCTGATAAACCGTCGCCAGATTATCGAGCGAGATAGCGAAACTCGGACTGTTTTCGCCGGGATTTTTTTTGAGCATTTCCAGGGCGCGTTGCAAAAAGGTTTCGGCTTTATCGAATTCACCCTTGGCGCGATACAGCCCGGCGAGATTGTTCAAGATGTTGGCAACCAGAGGATGTTCGCCCAAGGCGGATTGATAAATTTCCAGCGCCTGTTGAAATAATTCTTCTGCCTTTACATAGTCAGCTTTGTTGAACAACAGCACCGCAAGATTATTCATCGCCGAGGCAATGCCCGGGTCATTGGGTTTCGCTTGTTTTTGCCGGATTGCCAAAGCGCGTTGCAATAGCAACTCAGAGCGCGCGTAATCGCCCTGGTCATAATAAAGCGCGGCGAGGTTATTGAGTACGCTGATGAGGTCGGGATGTTCTGCGCCCAGGGTTTTTTCATAAATCTGCAAAGCGCGTTGAAAAAGCCTTTCGGCTTTTGCGTATTCGCCTTTGCTATAGTACAAAAACGCAAAGTTATTGGTGGCGATGCCGACAGCATATTTATCTGCGCCGTAAATTTTTTCGTAAATTTCCAGCGATTTTTTCAGGAACGGTTCGGCTAAATCATAATCGCCTCTGGCGCGATGGATTTCACCGAGGTTATTGAGCGCGGTTGCCAGACTGGAATTTTCCGCGCCGAGTTGTTTTTCAAAAAGCTCAGCCGCTTTTTCGGCAAGCGGTAACGCCTCATCGTATTTTTTTGCTGCCATCAATTTTTGAACTTCGGTGTTCAAGCTGCCAGCTTCTTGCAGACTCCGGTCTTTTTCGGTTGCCGCCCGCAAGGCTTCCAGTTTGATGGCGTAACGACCGGCTTTTAAAGCTTTCGGGGTTGGTTGCACAACCAGCCGATACACTCCTGAAGTTTCCGCAATGATTGAAAAAATTTCGATGTCGGATACGCCACTTTGCGGTACAACTTTCAGTAATTGTTTGCCATCCGCCGCCAAGACCGTAATCGCAATATCAATGCCGGTTTGTTTAATAGCGAAACTGGCGAACTGCGCTTGAGCCAGAGAAAGTTGATAAATGTGTGATTGTAGGGGCGCGATTTCGCGTTCAATCAGGGTGGCTAATTCAAGCGTTGTGGCATCTTGAAAACGATTCGTCGGAGGGTTAAATCCCGCTGCCGGTTGCCGGGCGAAGACCGGCGCAACGGTGTACAAAAGAAAAATCAGAAGCAGCAGATAGCGCCATTGCTTATTTCGAGAACTGAAAGCTGCATAATCATGCGGATGATTGTGAAGCGACATTTCCGGCTCCTTGATTGAATTCAAAGGCTTAGCACGGGTGACTGAAACTGATATTTATTGTTTGATTATTTTGAACGGATAACTGCCGATGATTTCCGCATCGCTGGTGGGAGTGATGCCGAAAAGGTTTATAACATAACTTTCCGCTTTGAGTAATGCCGAGCGTAAACTGAGGACGACCACCTTGCGGTTGCCAATGGTTCTGGTCTTCAATTTCGCGCTTTTCCAGAACGGTTGATTACTGGCTAATGATTTCAACTCGGCGCGATAAAATGCAAACTCGCTGGTTTCAAGCTCAAGCCGCGCGCTCACATAATCCGTCTTTGCGGGAATGGTAATCGTCGTCAGTTGCCCTGCGCCGCGCAGTTGGGGAGCAAGGGTAAACGGAAAAATGCTCAACTCAACGGGGGGATTTGATTCGGGACTCTTGGCGTTTTGATTGGCGGGTGATTCACGGCTTTCAAGCACGGCAATTTTATCGCGCAAATTTTCAAGCTCGGTATTGTTTTCAGAATTCAATGACCGCTCGCGGGCTAATTCGGCTTGCAATGCTAGTTCACGCTTTTGCCGATTATCGCTTTCCGCTTGCAGTTGTCGCGCTTGATTGCGCAAACGGAGATTATCGAAGGTCAACCAACTGCCAAGCGCGATTAGCAGCATGACCGCCGCCGCAAAACCGAGCCGCAACATGGACGGGGAATTGAAAAAATTCCACAACCAGCCTTTTTTTAGTGCGAGTGGAATGTCAGAAACCGCTTGCCCGGCAGGTTGTTTTTTTTTCGTTGCTTCCTGAAGCGCAGGTAAACTTTGCAGGCTTTGCGCAAAGGCGACTTTGTCACGGCGTTTCGCGGATGCCAGATAAGCCTTGAATCTTTCAAGCGTTTTGCCGGAGAGCTTGCCCTGTGCATAATCGTCGATTAAATCATTTTCAACGGCTTGCAATGCCCAATGGAAATCTTCGTCAGTAAAACTCAACTCGTCCAAGCGCTCGGTCTCTTCCGCAGAGAGCCGTCCGAGCAGATAGTTGGTGAGTAACTGGTCGTCGTATTTCGCTTGGTTCACTTAAAAGAATTCTCCTGTTTTAATAAGACAAAACCGCAAAACTATTTCATTGAAATTTACTCAAACATTTTTTAACACAGGTTTCCAGACGGTTGCGCAGGCGACAGGCGCGTATACTCAAAGCATTGACGCTGATGCCGAGTTTTTCGGCAAGGGTTCGCCGGTTGTCAATTTTGGCGCGGCGCTCACCCTGATAATATTCGGTAATCCATTGGCGCTCATCGGCATTTAACTTTTGCAAACAACTTTCCAGACACTCAAGCCGTCGTTCATTTTCCTCACGCCTTTCGCGCCATTCATTTTCCGTGTGCGGATTGAGGGTCTGGCGTTCATTGAAATTCGTTTCATCCAGATTCGCCTGCTGATGTTGCGCGCTTCTTAGATATTCGAGAAAAACGAATTTTGCAACGATGTAACAATAATGAGCGGGCGTCGCGTCGGTGATTGCGCCCTCTTCTTCAAGCCGGCGGGCTACACGATTCAAGGTTTCATCCGCGAGTTCATCGGGTGCAAGACAATTTTTGCGGTCAAAATAGGCGACCAGTTTATGTCGCATTTCCAGATAAGTTTTGCCGCCCGAATCCTCGCCTTCATCAAACCAGTCAAGTAATTTGCCAAAGGAATGGTGCGAGAGCGACCAGTTTTTTTTCGACTCTGCCTTTGGGGTTGTTGATTCCATCACCGCCCCTCGCTATCGAAACGCCATACATCGCCACGGAAACTTTTACAGTGAATGAAAGAGCAGAGGCTAAGGCATTGTCAATGCCAGAGTGGTTGGTTTATTGAACCGAGAGTCTGAATGACGTCCAAAAAAATTGGCTTCTCGCCAATTCCAGTGAGAAGCCCAAATCGGTTGATAGGACAAACTTGAAATTAATTTGTCATGTAACGTTTGAGGTTCCAGATTTCTCTGGCGTATTCCAGAATCGTGCGGTCGCTTGAAAATTTGCCGGTGCGCGCCACATTCAATATCGCTTTGCGCGTCCAGGTTTCGCTGTCTAAAAATTCGGCGCTGGCGCGTTCCTGAGTTTCAATATACGAAGGCAAATCGGCAAGCAGAAAATAATTGTCGCCGTAACTTAAAATCGCGTAAAACATCCAGGTGAACAGCCCCTGTTCATCGGGGCAAAAACGATTCGAGTTGAGCGCATCCATCACCCGTTTCAATCGCTCGTCGCGATAATAATAATCCCAGGGATTATAAGAATTGGTCTGGCGCATGGCTTGAATCTCTTGCGCCGTCAGACCAAAGATAAAAATATTTTCTTCGCCAACCTCTTCGCGGATTTCAATGTTTGCGCCGTCAAGCGTGCCCATCGTCAGCGCCCCGTTCATCGCAAATTTCATGTTGCCGGTTCCCGAGGCTTCCATTCCCGCGGTTGAAATCTGTTCGCTCAGGTCTGCCGCCGGGATGATTTTTTCGGCAAGCGACACGCGATAATCGGGCATAAACACGACCTTCATAAATTCATTGGCGCGCGGGTCATTGTTAATCGTGTGCGCGACATTGTTAATCAATTTAATAATCTGTTTTGCCGCCCAGTAACCGGGAGCAGCTTTGCCCGCAAAAATGTAAGTGCGGGGAACTGCCGGGTAACGATTCTCTTCAACGATGCCGAAATATTCGTGAATGATGTGCATGCAGTTGAGCAACTGGCGTTTGTATTCGTGTATGCGTTTGACCTGCACGTCGAAAATCGAATCGGGATCGACCACCACTTGATTGGTCGCTTTGATGACCTTGGCAAGCTGCACTTTATTGGCGCGTTTGATGGCGCGAAATTCCTGCTGGAATTGTTCGGTTTCGGCATATTGTTCGAGTTCGCGCAGTTCATCGAGTTCGGTAATCCAGCGGTCGCCGATGGTTCTGGAAATTAAATTGGCAAGCAGTGGGTTTGCCAGTTTCAACCAGCGGCGTTGGGTGACGCCATTGGTTTTGTTGTTGAATTTTTCCGGCGTGAGTTCGTAAAAATCCGGCACCAGCGAGGTTTTTACAAGATTGGAATGCAATTCGGAAACCCCGTTTACCGAGTGGCTGCCGACAATCGACAGATGCGCCATGCGCACCTGCGCTTCGCCATCGTCGGTGATGATGGTCATACGCTGCAAGCGTTCATAATCGTTCGGGAAAACGCTTACGACTTTTTGCAACAGGCGGCGATTGATTTCGCGAATGATGTGCATATGGCGGGGAATCACATTTTCAATCAATGACACGGGCCATTTTTCCAGGGCTTCAGCCATCAAGGTGTGATTGGTATAGCCGCAGGTTCCGACGGTGATTTCCCAGGCGTCGTCCCATTGCAAATGCTTTTCGTCAATGAGCACGCGCATCAGTTCGGCAATCGCCAGCGCCGGGTGAGTGTCGTTCAACTGAATGGCGATTTTGGAAGCGAACGGCTCGAAACTGTCGTGGTCTTTTTCATAACGGCGCACGATGTCACTGATGGCACAGGCGACGAGAAAATATTCCTGCAACAGGCGCAGTTCGCGACCCGACCGCACCGAATCCGACGGGTAGAGAACTTTCGAGATGGTTTCCGAAGTGATTTTCTGTTCGACAGCTTTCAGGTAATCGCCGCCGTTGAAAATTTCCATATCGAATTCCTGCGACGAACGCCCCGAATAGAGCCGCAGAAAATTCACCGTGCTTCCACCATAACCGATGATCGGCATATCGTGCGGCACTCCGATGATGAGTTTGGTATCGACCCAGTTGGGTTCGTATTGAAATTCGTTGCCTTGGGCACCATCGATGCGCCCATACACAGGGATAAAACAGGATTCATCGGGGCGACGAATTTCCCAGGGCGTGCCGTACACCAGCCAGTGGTCAGGCTCCTCTTTTTGATAGCCGTTTTTGATTTCCTGTTTGAAGAGGCCATATTCGTAATTGATGCCGTACCCGTAACCGGGCATGTTAAGCGTGGCGAGTGAATCCAGAAAACAGGCGGCGAGTCTGCCGAGACCACCGTTGCCGAGCGCCGCGTCGGGTTCTTCTTCGCGCACCTCTTCGAGGTCAACGCCATAACGAATCAAGGCTTCGCGGCAGGCTTCCATCACGCCGAGGTTGATGAGGTTATTGCCCAAGAGCCGCCCCATCAGAAATTCCATCGAGAGGTAATAGAGGCGTTTGGCGTCGGATTGTTTATAACGTTGTTTGGTTTCAATCATGCGGTCAACCAGACGGTCGCGCACGCTCATTGCCACCACCTGAAAGCGTTCATAGCCGGAAAGGTCTTGCCACTCTTTGCCGATTAAATAACGGGCGTGACGAATCAGGGAATTCTCAAATCCATCCACCGAGTTATCTATCGCGATAGTTTTTTCACTAAGCATCAATATTTACTGCTCCGTATCGATTACATGGAAGAAATTGGTTTATGAAAGTTTGAAACTCTAGCACAGCCACGCGGCATCATCCAACGCCGTTTGCTTTCAAGCGAAAATGGGAAATGTCGAATGCCATTAAAACGAAGGCTTCTCATTTGGAGTGCTGCGACTTGTCGCAGCTTTTGAATTCATACTAACTCTCTCGCAACGCCGCGCAACTTTCAATAGCTTTTCCGAACACAAAAGCGGTAACGAGTTACCGCGCTCCAAAGGCGCGGCTTACTTTATGGCGCTACCCTTTTAAGCATTGAGTGGGGCATGCCAAACGCGGGTTTCGAGTTTGATTTTGCTCACTCACCAAAGAGGTCTTCCTCGTAAGTTTCGATGCCAAGAATTTCAAAAAGCGACGCCGTTTGTGATTTGGGCATTTGTTTGGTGGGGAGTTGTAAGACACGAATGGTGGTAATTTTGCCGTGATATTTCACCGATAATTTATCGCCAACGCGCACTTCACGCGAACTTTTAGCGGGCGCATCATTGACCGTAACCGCGCCCGCTTCACAAAGCTGTTGCGCGACGGTGCGCCGCAAAACCAACCGACTCTGTTTTAAAAATAAATCAAGACGCATACTACTTTTTGTCGCAAGAATACCAACTGAAACCGGTGTTGTTGATGTTGTTTAAATCCCCGCTTTGAATTTCTTCTTTCTCTTCAATGTAGAGCATAGGCGGATCATCAGATTGGTTACGAACGATTGCTTTCAACCGCGCATCCTGTTTGAGCAAATCAATGGCAAGAATTTCAGCCTCTTCCATAGATGCAGCTTCGATTATGCGCGTGACAAAAAAGCCCATCTTTTGAAGTTTGTCTTCAACTTCTATTAAGAAATTTTCGCCATTGATTAAAACACGAAATTTTTGCATCACCTTTTAAATCTTCACCACCAGCTTTCCGGTGTTGGCTCCGGTGAAGAGTTTGTTGATAGCGGTGGGCGCGTTCTCTAAACCTTCGACTTCATCAACGCGGTATTTGAGTTTGCCTTCCATCAACCATTTGCCGAGGTCGGCAAAACATTCCTGAGCGCGCGGCGCATAATCCAGCACAATAAAACCTTGCACGCGGGCGCGGCGCGTCAAAATATTCGCGAAATTATAGGGACCCGGAACCGGTTCGGTCGCGTTATAAGTTGAAATCAGCCCGCACAACGAAATGCGCGCGTAGTTATTAATCAAACCGAGCACCGCATCGAGAATTTTGCCGCCGACATTTTCAAAATAGACATCAATGCCGTTCGGGCAATGTTTCTTCAAACTCGCCTCCACGTCTTCGGTTTTGTAATTGATTGCCGCATCAAAGCCCAGTTCATCGGTAAGCCAACGGCATTTGTCATCGCTTCCGGCAATGCCGACGACGCGACAACCGACGATTTTACCGATTTGTCCGACCAGCGACCCCGTCGCGCCCGCCGCGCCCGATACCACAAGGGTTTCGCCGGGCTTAGGTTGACCGACATCGAGTAATCCGAAATACGCAGTCATGCCGATGTGCCCGAAAAGTCCCATATAAGCCGTGAGCGGAATCGCCGGGTTGACCGGCAACAGATTCACTCCTTGCCCGTCGCTGACGGCGTACTCCTGCCAGCCGAGCAACCCCTGAACATATGTGCCGACCGGAAAATTGGAATTTTTTGAATCTTCAACTGCGCCGATGGTGCCGCCGCGCATGACACTGCCAAGCGCCACCGGCGGCAGGTAACTATCCCGCTCAGTTGCCCAGATGCGGTTAGTCGGGTCAAGCGATAAATAAATGTTGCGAATTAAAAATTGCCCGTCTTCGAGTTCAGGCACAGGTTCTTCATGCCATTTGAAATCCGATTCTTTGAAATTTCCTACGGGACGCGAAACCAGTAACCATTGATGATTCATTCGTGCAGTCATTGGAAATAATCTCCTTGTAGAAATGTGATAAAGCCTACCAAATGGTTTTAATTAACTTGACCGATTGAATCTTATGGTCGCGGGTCACTAATGGCAAATCAAGAAAGAGCGCTGTCGCGGCAATTATTCTATCGGGCATTTCAGGAACCACCGGGCGGGGAATTTGCTGCATTGCCTGTGCGATATGTTCATCAAAAGGAATCACCTTTAGTTCAGCAAGCGGGTCAGCGACGGATTTTAATATTTGGGTTAATAAGTTTTGCAGGAATCGCCCTTTTTCAATCAGGTAGAGAATTTCTGCAAGTGAAATGGCGGGCACATAAACCGAGTCCCCCGCAATTGCTGCGGCTTGCATCGCATGGCGCGCATCAACCGATAGATCAGGCGCATTTAACACATATCAGATGAGCGCGTGAGTATCGGCAACTACCGCGCTCATTGTCTATCCTCTTCGTAAAATTCTTCTCGCGGAAAATTTTTCCACATCTCACGCCTCGCTTCGTCAATCTCTTCGGCGGTGATGTTGATTGGCAAGTTTGCACATATCCCTAGCGAACTGCGGCGCGGTTGTTTCTGTCTGGTTTTCTGTTCAAGAAACTCAACGAAATCCAAAGCCTCTAATTGCTTTTCCGTTGGTAGAATTCGGAACTTTTCTAACAAGGTTTGTTCAACATTCATCACTATACTCCTGACGTTTTAATGCCCAAATTGTAATGTAATCCCAAAGTGAAAGCTATTACTCCATACGCGCGGCGCGAAAATCCTTGAGCATCGGTTTATCGAAAAAGTTGGATAAAGAAGGATTGAAGCGAATTATCGGCCAGAACAGTCGCGCATAAAACGGCAAGACAATGAAAGCAGGCAATTGAGAAAGGGAGACCGCGCAAATGGGAGAGAGGAAGAAGGGAAGAATATGCAATCTTTCCCCTTCTCCCCTCTGCATCAGTTCGTCGCTTTCTTCTCTACAGCGACGACATAACTTTTATTGATTTCGATAAAAGCTTCATCGCGCAACTTCTTCAAATATTTTTTACGGGCATCGTCAGCGCGTTCCATGGTCGCTGCCTGTGCGACATAACGTTGCACTTGCGGGTCACTGTAAGGAATCGTCGTCGCCTCTTTGCGTTCATCGACGCGAATGATTTGAAAACCATCCTGTTGCCGGAGCGGTTCGGTGATTTCGCCGGTTTTCAGGTCTTTAATTGCCGCTTCCAGGTCGGGGCGAAGACCGCTGTCTTTCGTCAACTTGAAAGTGCCGAGTTTGCCATTCAATGCGCGAGTCGGTCGCGTCGCGCCGGAATAGGCTTGCACGGCTTCAACGAAATTCTTGCCGGCGCGAAGCTCTGCAACGATGCGCCGGGCGCGTTGTTCGACTTCCGAAGCGGTTTGATTTTCGAGCGGTAAAAAGATTTCCGAAATCGTTACTTCAATCGGTGTGGTGAATTCCTCTTTGTGCTTGTCGTAATATTCGCGTTTCTGTTTTTCGGTCAGGTCGCGATAAATCTGCCCAAAAATTTCCTGATTCATCACAAATTGTTGAAGCAGACGTTTACGAAGCGAAGCGCGAATTGCCTCCGGGTCATTGCCCTGTTGTTTTAAGGCGTTTTCAAAATCAAGTACGCTGGGAAATTTGTTATTTTTGGCAATCTCCGTCCATTGCTGGTTGAGTTCGTTTTCAACATTGGCGCCGAGTTCTTTGGCTTTCTGTTCAACCAGGATGTCATCAATCAAAATGTCGAGAATCGTCGGTTTGAGCTTTTGAAATTCAGCCTCGATTTCGGCATCGCTCTTACCCCGGTCGCGCAATTCTTTGGTCAGTTGAATTCTGAATTCTTCCACGGCGGCTAAATAATCGGCGCGGGTGATAATATCGTTGTTGACGCGCGCGACGATTTCGGTAACCAGTTCCGGTTCCTGTGCGCTGACGCGGGTCGGGAGCATAAACAAGCTTAAAAATAGTAAGCTTCCAATAATAAACTTCATAAACCTTAAAACCTCTCTGTAAATTGCGGATTGTGGATTGCGAAATGCGAATTATCATTATCTGATTACTTCATTTCAAGAATGCCGATTAAAAAGCAACTTCTGCATTCAATCCGCAATCCGCATTTCGCAATCCGCAATTAACTGCTTCGGGCTGGCTGTTAAAGACTAATTCTGCCTGAACCTGCCTGAATAAGTGAAGCCCAATGCGGCGTTGTTGATTTTGACCTTTGCCGCTGTCATCAATTTATCGACGGCTACGTCGACGGCTTCCTGATTGCGGCGCGAAATCAATTCTTCGCCGAGCATCTCGCGGCGTTTATCCAACACCGACCGCCGGGTTTCAGGCGCATAGACCTGGGTGCGTTGTTCGAGTTTGAAAATGTGAAAACCATAATTGGATTGCACGACTGCCGAAATGTCGCCGGGGCGAAGCGGGCGAATGGCGCTCTCCAATACGGCGGGCATCTGCCCTTCATCGTAATGCGTGAGTCCGCCCTGTTCGGCGCGCGCGCCTTGTGAATACTGGCGCACCAAGTCGGCGAAATCGGTTTTGCCTGCGATGGCTTCACTGCGAATGCGTTCGGCTTCTTCGCGGGTTTGCACGCGAATCTCACGCACATAAAAGCCCGGTTTATCGGTCAAACGGTCTTTGTTCTTTTCGATGTACGCTTCGATTTCTTCGGGCGTGACACGCACATCTTTGAGGATTTTCTGCTTGTAATATTTTTCAATCAACAAATCGTTTGCCAATCCTTGACGACTCTCATCATCAAGGGTCGCAGATTTTTTCTGCGGGTCGTCCTGCATCGTCTGCACGATTTCACTGTCGCTGATTTCGAGTTTGGCATTTTCTGCGGCTTCGATGATCACGCGCCGGGTGATGAGTTCATCGAGCAGTTGCGAGCGCAAGGCTTCCGACATTTCATCATTTGAGAGGTCACCGAGCCTGGAAGCGATGAAGCGATTGAATTCGCCAAGCTGCACCTCGCTGCCATTCACACTGGCAATGACCGGTGTATGGTCGGTCTTTTTGCGACACCCGACAAAAACCAGGGCGAATATAAATAGAATTAAAAGGGAGCGTCGAGTCATGTTGAAAGAGGTTAATGATACGTTCAATGCAATCCGCTAAGCAACTCGCGGACTTCGGCAAAAATCCCGGCATCGGTTGCGGCTCGCAGGTTCACTTTCAAAACCCCTGATGGCGTAAAGGTCGCCGTACCGCTTGAGACCATATTAATCAATTTTTCCGGGTCAACTTTTGCCTTGTCGGAAAACTTCACCGCCAGGCGTTCGCCTTCGCGATCAATCGAAACCACCGCCAGGCGCGACGCTTCACGACGCAGTCTGGCGTACTCGAATAAATTTTCGACCGATTCAGGAATCGCGCCATACCGGTCTTGAATCTCTGCGTGAATGTCTGCCAACTCTTCATCATTTTCGGAAGACGAGATGCGTTTATAGGTGCGCAGCCTTTGGCTCATGTCGTAAATGAAATCTTCGGGGATGCGAATGTCTACGCCGAGATTGATTGCCGCCGAGGTTTCGTCTTCAATCGGTTGCCCTTTGAGTTCGCGCACCGCGCGTTCCAACATCTGGGTGTACAAATCAAAGCCGACGGCGTTGATGTGACCGGATTGTTGACCACCTAATAAATTTCCTGCGCCGCGCAGTTCCAAATCAAGCGCAGCGATGCGAAAGCCCGCGCCCAAATCGGAAAATTCGCGAATCGCCGCGAGTCGTTTGCGGGCAATCTCCGTGAGCGCGTCTTCGCCGGGAATCAATAGATATGCATAAGCGCGACGATTCGAGCGACCGACGCGCCCGCGCAGTTGATAGAGTTGCGACAGTCCATAATTATCTGCGCGGTTGATAATGATGGTGTTCGCCAGCGGTATATCAATGCCATTTTCGATAATCGTGGTCGCCACCAGTACATCCAATTCGTGCCGCACGAATTTCATAATCACATCTTCCAACGCTTTTTCGCCCATCTGCCCGTGACCGACGCCAATGCGCGCTTCGGGAACCAGACGAGTCAATAGCTCACCAATGGCATAAATGGTTTCGACGCGATTATGAACAAAAAACGCCTGCCCGCCGCGTTGCAATTCGAGTTCGATGGCGCTGCGGACGACGTTGTCGGAAAACGGCACGACGTGAGTTTGAATCGCCAGTCGGTCGCGCGGCGGCGTTTCAATAATCGACATATCACGAAGCCCCGCAAGCGACATATTCAAAGTGCGGGGAATCGGCGTCGCCGACATCGCCAGCACATCAACTTTTTTACGCATCTGCTTGATGCGCTCTTTATGGGCGACGCCGAAACGTTGTTCTTCGTCAACAATCAACAGTCCCAAATCTTTGAACTTCACATCTTTCGATAGTAACCGGTGTGTCCCGATGATGATGTCAACGCGACCTTCGTCGATGGCTTTAATCGTTGCCTTTTGCTCTTTGGTCGTTCTGAACCGCGAAAGCATATCGATGCGCACGGGAAAAGCCGCGAACCGCGCTTGAAAAGTTTTGAAATGTTGAAAGGTTAAGACCGTCGTTGGCGCGAGAACGGCGACCTGTTTGTTTTCCATCACCGCCTTGAAAGCGGCTCTCATTGCCACTTCCGTCTTGCCGTACCCGACATCGCCGACAATCAAACGGTCAGCCGGTTCGGCGCGTTCCATGTCTGTCTTCACATCTTCGATAGCGGTTTCCTGGTCAGACGTCAGTTGATATTCAAAGGCATCTTCAAACTCTTTTTGCCAGGGCGTATCGCTGCCATAAGTATGACCTTTGACGAGCTTGCGTTCAGCATAAAGTTTCAACAACGCTTCAGCCATGTCCTGCATGGCGCGTTTGACTTTGGCTTTGGCTTTTTGCCAGCCGATGCCGCCGAGTTTATCGAGTTGCGGTTTATGCCCGTCGCCCGCCGAATAGCGTTGCACCAAATCCAGGCGTTCAACCGGCACATAGAGTTTCGCGCCTTCGGCAAATGTCAGCAGCATAAATTCGCGCACCGCGTTTGCCGTTCTTTGAATGCCTGCGGCGACATTGCCGGTCGGAGTTCCGGCAGTCGCGATTTGCAACAAGCCTTGAAATTGCCCGATGCCGTGGTCAACGTGAACCACATAATCGCTAACTTTTAAATCACCGAGGTCGGAAAGAAATGCTGAGGCTTTGCGTTGTTTGCGGGCGCGCTTCGGCAGTTGGCGCTGTTGCGCCGCGCGCTCGACTTCACCGAAGACATCGCTTTCAGTAAAGAAGGTGAGGTTGGCAAATGGCAGCGAAAATCCGTTGCTGATTTTGCCAACCGTAGCGATGCGACTTGTGACAATAGGCGTTTGCGCATTAAGTGATGGCAATAACTGCAGGGTGATTTGATACTCACCAAGCATTTCCACGGTGCGTTCGGCAAGCCCCAGGCTTGGCATCACGAAAACCGTCAGGCGATTCTGTAACTCTTCCTGCAAATCGCGCGACAATTCAACGACGCGCCCATAGTAGCGACGCGGCGAGCGCGCAATGATCGAAATATCGGGCGTTTCGTCGGTAATCGTGAACCAAAACAGCGGTCTGGCGTCAGACGCAAGTGATGAGGACTGAGGACTGAGGACTGAGGACTGAGTTGCTGTTGGACTGGATGATGTTTCGGCGGACTGAGTTTCTGTTGTTGGACTGGATGATGCCTCAGCGGTGATGATCAGGTCGTTATCATTCTGACTTCTGAATCCTGAATCCTGATTCCTGACTTCTGACTTCTGACTTCCTGTTTCTGAATCCTGACTCCTGAATCCTGTATCCTGACCGAGACCAAATCCATCAATGCGGAATCGTTCGTCGGTGGTTGCGGCGGCGCGTCCGAGCAGGCGCAGTTCGAGGCGCGATGTTGAAGCAAACTTTTCGCGGAGTTCTTCCGGGCTTAAAAATAATTGGTCGGGCGCAAGGGCGATTTCACCGACCTCATCGGCTTGAGCGAATCGTTCGTGCAGATGTTTATAAAGTTCGGAGGCGCGTTTTTCGATGTCCGTCGGTTCGTCGATGATGAGCAACGCATCTTTGAAATAATCGAATGCCGAGGCGGTGAGCGGGCGTGTGAGCGGCAACAGATATTCCCAGCCCTCGAAGGCTTCGCCGCGTTCAGCGTGCGCGACGCGCAAACGTAAATCACGCCGGAAGCGTTCATCCTTCCAGTGTTTTTGCGCGGCTTGCGCCCACGCGATGAACTCTTCGCGGCGCACCGAGAGTTCGCGCATGGGAACGATGCGGGTTTCTGAGCGTTTGCCGGTTGAGCGTTGCGTGTCGGCGTCAAATTCGCGTATCGAATCAACCGTGTCGCCGAAAAATTCAATGCGATGCGGCGCGTCATGCGCCGGCGAAAAAATATCGAGGATGCCGCCGCGCAAACTGAATTCGCCGACTGCGCCGACCGGTTCCTGGCGCACATAGCCGCTTGAGATGAGCAAATCAACGATCAGTTCGGGCGGCATATCTTCGCCGAGGCGAAGCTCGATGCTTGAAGCTTTCAATTGGTTTGGCGCAATCGTGCGTTCGGCAAGCGCATCAATCGAAGTGAGCAGGATTCGCGCGGTGCCTTCGTATGCCTGATGCAAAGCGAGGGTGCGCTGTTCGAGAACTTCGGCGTGCGGCGAAGTTCCGTCATAGGGGTCGTTTTCAAGCGCGGGGATGGCGCAAACCTTGCCCGCGTGCGCCTCAAGTCCGTTTAAGGCGCAGTAAAAAAAATCCATATCGGGAAGGGTGTCTTCAATTTCGCGATTCGAGCGGGTGATGAAAACGATGCGACGATTCAACTGTTTTTCGATTGCCGCAATGATTAAGGCTTTGGCGCTTCCCGTAAGCCCCGAAACGACAAGCGCACGCCCACCTTTACCGAATTCTGCGGCGATTTCCTTGAGCGCCTCGCTTTCAAGTAAGGCGGAAAAAATTTCCCGGTAATAATTTTCCTGGGCAGTGCTGACGGACATAATTGATTAAGGATTGTAGCAAGCAAAGAAATGACTACGCAAAATTGCGTGTCAATAAAAGCAGAATTAAGAAGCGAAAAGGAGCGGTTTCATCCAAACAGTTGATCAGCTTCAATAAAGAGGTAGAAAGTTTCCCCTCGGATTGAGCGGATGAAACGGATTTAGCGAAAACCAACCCAAACTCGTCCGCCTAACCCGCCTCATCCGAGGGCACATCCTTCTCTTTTGGAAAGCGCCCTCGCTCTCGGCGAGAATGCGATGGCTTTGCAGAAAGGAGGCTGCCTATCGAATGGATAAAGGCGAATCCATCTTTCGGCTCCAACGCATGACTTGCTCGAAAGAGCTAGCACGTTTGAATGGATTCGCCTGTTCCGGCGTTCGCGCATAAAAACGCTTTACTGGCGATAAACGCTGAATACGAAACCGCGCTCTTTTTTCTGTAGGTGACAGTTGTAACAGGCAGTTTGCGCTTGTGCAGTCAGGGCGCGCTCGGTTTGACTGTCGCCTTTGAATTCTTCAAAACCCCAGCCGCCGGTTGCGGCAAACCGTTTACTGTCTTTTTCCATAACATCAATAAATCGCCGCGCGCCTTCTGTGGTGATGCCGTCGTTCTCTTTGACCTCGAGCAGGTCAAAGACGATGACTGAGCCATCCGCGAACTGCCCTGTGCGGTAACCTTCCATCGCCTTTTCGTTTGCGTAAACGTGATGCAGTCCGCTTGAACGCCTGAAGGTGGGAGCGTTAGGGCTGATCAAAGTGCTTTTCACATGGGTCCACTCGCGGTAGCCTGTCGGATAAGCAACTTCGCTATTGGACGCCGCGTGCAGGTGTGTCACGGCGGTTAAACCGGTAATCGCTATCAGTGCAATCAAGAGTCGTCGTTTAATCATCACTTTCGATTCTCCAGAGGTTAGAGCCAGTTAAAAACCTCTAATGGTTTAGGCTGCGATGAGCGGTGAGTTCTGGTTCACAGAAACAAAAGCGACGACTTAGGAGGTTTTCTCAAGTCGTCGCCGGAAAATACAGTTGCTCATTTTATACATTTACTACCGCTCAAGAGGCCTGGTTCTGTCGCTTCTTCTACCACACTGTCGAACGGAAAATTAATATAAACCATTTCAACCGTCTGTGTCGCACACGTTCGGACGCAAAAAAGCAGATTCAGACGGCAAAAACGATTAACTGCAGGTCATGGCTCTTTTAAGGTTTGAAAAACGGAGAGCTTGATCATTTGGGGCATTGCCCAGGCTTTTGAATTGCCCCCTGCGAAGCTTAAACAAGCTAACCCCCTTTCTTAAAAGCTAATCCTGTTGCCAATGCAAAAAGGCGTTTGTTACTATGGCTGATAGCTAAGAGGTCGCAAGTTTTAAGCTCCCGTGCCGATTTGGAGAACATAAGCCATGAAATCCACCCTTCGTTTGCTGATGATTTCAGCCGTTATTTTGGCGCTTTTACTGGTCGTCGCTTTGGCAGAAAATTTAAGCGCCGGTGAAGCGCGTAAAAAAATCGCGGCGGCTCTCGGTTTTGATAACGTCAATAATATTCATATCAAAGATATCAGCACAGGGATGGGCGGACAGGCAGTCGTTGAAGCGACCGTTGACACCGCTTTTCGTTTAGCGCAGGACAAACAGGGGAACTGGCAGGCAGTGGAAATTCGCGCGGGTGACCGGCGCTGGGAATCGTTTGAACTCATTGAAACTGCCATTCGCAAAGAAAAAATATTGCGCACCACCGCAGACCTGAGAACCCTTGTCACGGCGCTTGAAGCTTTTCGGCGCGAACGCGGCGGCTATGTCGCGGCGGAAAGCGGCGAGAAATTGATTGACCAACTTGCGCCGCGTTTTATGCCGATGGTGATGCGCTTTGATGCCTGGTCACACCCCTTTGAATACAAAGGCACAGCCAGCCGTTATAAACTTTCAAGTTCGGGTCCCGACGGCAAACCGAGTACCGGTGATGATATTATTATTGAAAACGGTCAACTGGTTGGAGGCGTTAAGGAGTGATTTTTAATCCAGAGCAAGGCGAAAAACCCGACCTCGCGCAACAGATTGCGGTGGCGCAACGCACTGCGGCGATGATTGTCGTTGCCATTGCGTTCAGCATCGCCATTTATCTGGTTATCGGGTTGTTTTTACTCGGCGCGGCAAATCGCCAGGCAACATCGGATTATCAAATGCACTTTTTAATTGCGGCGGCAATTCTGGCTTTTGCTTCGATTACCTTTCGCCGTTCGCAATTCGGTAAAATGAAACTTGAATATATTGCCGGAAGCCGCGGGGTTAAAGGACTCATCAGACATTTTGTGCAAACGACGATTATTTCGGTGGCGATTGCCGAAATTATCGGCATACTGGCTCTGGTGATTACCTTTGTTGGCGGGTCGCAGCGCGATGTGCTGTTAATCGGACTCGTCGGTTTGGCAATCGTTTTCTCGTGCTATCCGCGTTCGACCGCCTGGCAACGCACGATTCGATATTTCGATTCGATTACGTATCAAGATTGAAGAAAGGAAGTAGCGCATTGAAAAATAATAAATGCATCATTACCGGCTCGGCACTGGCTTTGCTCTTGTCGACCGTTCCTCAAACTGGGTTCAGCGCCAATTTGAACCCGTTCAGAACAGATTCCCGAACACCGATTCAGGACACCAAACAGGAGCCAAAGACGGATCGCGCGGCGGCGATGAAGAAATATCTCGAAGCCCAAAATTACGAGCAGTCCGGCAATACGCCCAAAGCTATTGCTGCTTACAAAGAAGCGATTCAACTTGATCCGACCTCTGCCGATTTGCGGGTGGCGCTGGGGTCGCTTTATCTGAAAGAGCGCAACGTCATCGATGCCGAATCGCAGGCTCGCGAAGCCGTCAATGTCGCGCCTGACAATCTCGATGCGCGAAAATTGATTGCCCGCATTTACATCGCGCAATCGTTTGTCGGTAACGAATTCAAAAAAGAGAAAGCTCAGGATGCGGTTAAAGAACTCGAAGAGATTGCCAAACGCGACCAAAGCGCCAAAATTGATTTCGGCGGCGAACGCCCGATTCCAGTGATGGCATTGATTGCCGATTTGTACTGGACGCTCGAAGACCGCGACAAAGCGATTGAGGCGATAAAGAAGGTTTCAACAAATGATACGTCGGCAGATGCCATCCACGCGCAACTCGCGCAATGGTTATTTCAGGAAAACAAATTCCGCGAAGCCGCCGAAGCCGCGAAAAAAGCTTATGACCTCAACCCCAAATCCACGCAATATGCGGGATTGCTGGCTAAATCCTATCTTCGTCTGGGTCGTACTCAGGAAGCTTTAGACATTTACAAAAAGGCGTTGAATAAAAAAGACCCGAAAGACCCGAAAGCCAAAGACGACGACGATGACGAAACCGGTATGAGTCGCATCGGCATTTCGCCGCTGATTTTCGATTATGCCGACGCCCTGGTGTTTGCCGGCAAATATGATGAAGCGGTGAAAGAATTGGAACCGGTCTTGAAACTGGCGCGCAAAGACAGCCCGATTTATCTGACTGCCATGCGCACCAAAGTCGATGCCTTGCGCCGTTCAGGAAAACGCGAAGAGGCGGTGAAAACCCTCGAAGATACCCTCAAAGGTCAAGATGTTTCCGACAGTTTGCCGATTCTTTATTCGCTCGCCGAAACCTACGAAGAGATGCAGAACTTCGATAAAGCTGTGAACACCTATGAAGAGGCGCTTGGCGCAATTCTCAATCCTGATGGTACGGTGAGCGACCGCAAAGAAGATAAACAAAACGCCGGATTGATACTCGCCCGCATTGCGCTCGCCTATCGCACCTCGGGCAAACGCGACAAAGCCTATGAAACCTTTGAGCGCATGCGCAAAGTCTTAGGCAAAGACAGCCCGCGTCCCGATGAACAAATCCTTGATTCATTGCTTGATGAAGGCAAAAACAAAGAGGCGCTGGAAGCCGCCAATGCTGCGATGACCCGCTTTCCCAACGAGCGTTCGTTCAAATTCGCGCGCGCCCAGGCGGCAGGCAAACTCGGCGATATAGCAACCGTCGATTCAACCATGAAATCGCTGCTCAAAAATAATGAAGAGGATTCCGATGTTTATATGGTTTGGGCAAGCATTCAGCTTGAAGCCAATCAGTTGAAACAGGCAGAAGAGACGGTGCGCAAAGCCATTGCCCTTGAAGCCAAAGACATTCGTCCGTTGATTACCCTCGCCATTATTCAAGAGCGCCAGGATAAGATGAAGGATGCCGAAGCGACTTTGCGTAAGGCTTTAGAAATCGACCCGGAAAACGCGACGATTCTCAATAACCTCGGATATTTTCTGGCAGAACGCGGCGACCGTTTGCCGGAAGCGACTGCTTTGATTCAACGCGCTGTCAACATTGCGCCGACCAATGGGTCATTTCTCGATTCACTGGGCTGGGCGTTTTTCAAACAGGGTAAAATTCCCGAAGCGCAAAAACACCTGGAGCAGGCGGTCATTTATTCGCCGCGCTCATCGGCAATTCACGACCATCTGGGCGACCTTTACAAAAAACTCGGACAAATGGATAAAGCGCGCGCCAGTTGGGAAGAGGCTTTGAAACTGGCAACCGAACCCGAAGAAATTAAAAAAATCAAAGAAAAACTGGGCAAAAAATAGTTTCAAGGAAATTACTATTCAGAAATCTGTAGACAAGAGTTAGGATAGCAGCGACTTCTGTCGTCTGTCGCTAAGTCTTAACCCTTGATACCCAAACAGCCAAGCAGGGACTGTTATGAAAAAGACTCTGAGCGTTTTTTTATTGATTGGAGCAGGTGTTTTCCTGGTCTCGCCACTCCTTGCCGGTTACGCACAAAATGTGTCGGTTGCGACGCGCGGGCGCATTGTCCGCGACGGCGATGAAAAGAAACATACGCCCTACATGGATGATTCGGGTCCGCGCAAAACCGACCGTCCGCTTTATGAAGTCGAACAACTTGAACGCCGCTGTTTTGATGAAGTCAACCGCCAGCGCAAAGCGCGCGGGCTTGCGCCGTTGCGTTTTTCGGATGAACTGTTGCCGCTGGCGCGTTATTACAGCTGGCGCATGGCGGAAGAAAAATTCTTTTCGCACACCGACCCTGAAGGGCGCACCATCAAAGAGCGGGTAAGCGAATACGGCATTCGCTGGCGGGTTCTGGGCGAAAACCTCGCGTACTCGAACGGCTATGTCAATCCGGTTGCCGCAAGTCTGAGCGGTTGGATGGACAGCCCCGGTCATCGCAAAAATATCCTCGAATCGGTTTATACGCAAAGCGCCATCGGCGCCTGGATCAGCGCCAACGGCACGGTCTATTTCACTCAGATTTTCATCAGTAAATAGGATACAGGATACGGATTCAGTGAAAGTATGAACGTTTACAGTTGGTTGTCGTAGAGCATTCCGCTTTCAACCTTGTTCATTGTTCATCGTTCTGCCTTCATCGTTTCTTCTGTCCTGAATCCCCAATCCTGTATCCTGTATCCTATGCGAGTTAAATCCTACGCCAAAATCAACTGGACGCTTGATGTGCTTTACAAACGCGAAGATGGTTTTCACGAACTTCGGACGATCTATCAAACGGTTTCGCTGCACGACACCCTGACCTTGACTGAAACTGATGGCGCAATCGACATTGTTTGCGCCGATGCGCGGGTGCCGACGGATGAAACGAATCTGGTGTATCGGGCGGCTGCCAAACTGCGTGAAGCCGCAGGGGTAAGAAGCGGCGCGAGAATCGAAATTGAAAAACGCATTCCCGTAGCTGCCGGGATGGGCGGCGGTTCATCGAATGCGGCGGCAACGCTGTTGGGACTTTTGCGGCTCTGGCGCGTGGTGATGGATGAGACGCAATTGACATCAATGGCTGCGGAACTTGGTTCCGATGTACCGCTTTTTTTAATCGGCGGAACCATGCTTGGCATCGGACGCGGCGAAGAGGTCTATCCGATTGCAGAGGTAAACTGCGCGAATTTATTGCTAGTTAATCCCGGCATTGCGGTGTCAACGGCTGAGGCATACAAAAAGCTTTCACGGTTGACAAGGCAAGAGTCGCCCCTTATCATACCCTTTACTTTTTTTGCCGCAAAAGACATCCATAGGCTACCACTAAGAGCCAGAAACGATTTTGAAGCGGTGGTGTTCAGCGACTATCCGAAAATCGCGGAAGTCAAAAAGAGCTTAATTGAAGCAGGCGCACGACACGCGCTGATGTCGGGCAGCGGCGCGACGGTATATGCGGTCTTTGACAATCAGGTAACGAGCGAAAACGCTAGAGACTTAATGCGTGCCCGGGGGTATTGGGCAGAGTGCGCCCATACGATTAATCGTGGTCAATATAAAAAAACTATTTTTGAGTAATTGAAAATTGTCGAAAAACATTTGCTTCGAGTCTATTTCATCCGCAAAATAACTCTTCAATGGAGTCTGCGCCGCAGATGTGCGGGGGACTCGCTACGAATCATCAAATCGAAATCAATTGATGGGGAGTCGCCAAGTGGTAAGGCAGCGGCCTTTGGAGCCGCCATTCGGAGGTTCGAATCCTCCCTCCCCAGCCATTATCAGTCAGTAGTCGGCAGCCGACAGATGATGAAAACTTTGCTGTCTACGGCTTACTGTCTGTTGCTTACTTTTGCTAAGGGGGATTTGTGAGTTTGACAGAGGAAGGCGTCGCAAGTATCAAAGAGGGGGGCGTTAAGAATTTGAAGGTATTTTCAGGAAATGCCAACTTACCGCTTGCTTTGGAGATTTGCCAGCATCTTGGCATGGAGATTGGAAAAGCCAATACCGGACGCTTTTCTGATGGCGAGTACAATTTTCAAATCCTCGAAAATGTGCGCGGACAAGATTGTTTTATCGTCCAGCCAACCTGCCCGCCGGTGAACGAAAACATCATGGAACTGCTCATCATGCTGGATGCCTTCCGGCGTTCGTCGGCAAAACGGGTAACCGCCGTGATTCCTTATTACGGTTATGCGCGCAAGGATCGCAAAGACCGTCCGCGAGTGCCGATTTCATCGAAGCTCGTTGCCAATTTGATTACTGAGGCTGGAGCCGACCGCGTCTTGCTTTTTGATTTGCATGCCGGACAGATTCAAGGGTTCTTTGATATTCCGTCAGACCATTTATTTGCCGCGCCTGTGCTGGTCAAATATTTTCAGGAGCAGAACCTGCCGAACCTGACGGTGGTTGCGCCCGATGCCGGAGGCGTTGAACGCGCCCGCGCCTATGCGAAACGCCTGGACGCAGAACTCGCGATTATTGATAAACGTCGCGATTATGACCGCCTCGGCGAAGTCGAAGTTTTGCATGTGGTTGGTGAAGTCGAAGGGCGCACGGCACTGATTGTTGACGATATGATTGACACTGCCGGAACACTTGTCAAAGCCGCCGAGGCGCTCAAGAAAAATGGCGCAGAGGTGGTTTACGCGACGGCGGTGCATCCGGTTTTTTCAGACCCGGCGCTTGAGAGAATCGAAGCGTCGCCGCTTAAAGAAGTGGTGGTGACCAATACGATTCCGACAGAAAAAGCCTGTCGCTCATCGAAAGTCAAATGTATGAGCGTTGCCGGACTTCTGGCGCAGGCGCTGGTTTCGATTCACAATGAAACATCTGTGAGTCGGTTGTTTATTTGAGTTGTGAAAGATGACGAGAGGCAATTGCAAGATTGCCTTCCAATACTACTTGTCATAGGAGTTTGTCGAAAATGAATATAGAAATTACATTAAATGCTACGGTTCGTGAAGGCGTTGGCAAAGGCTTTGCCCGCCGTTTGAGAACGCAAGGGCTGATTCCCGCAGCCGTTTATGGCGAAGGCGAAGACCCGATTGCAGTTGCTGTCAATACCAAGGAGATTGCCCTGATTTTACGTTCCGAGCATGGGCACAATACGATTTTCAATCTGGCGATTGCCGATAAAGCGCCGACCACCGTTATTATCAAAGATTGGTATGTTGACCCCGTGAAAGGGAAATTGCTACACGCCGATTTAATGCGTCTGTCGCTGACCACGGTTACACGGGTTCGTGTTCCGATTGAAATGATTGGTGAACCATACGGCGTCAAAAATCAGGGTGGCATTCTCGAATCCGATTTACGCGAAGTCGAAATCGAATGCTTACCTACAGACATTCCCGACCACGTTCAGGTTGATGTGTCAGGGTTATCTCTCGGACAACACGCCACGGTTGCCGACCTCATCTATGATCGGACGAAAGTTAAAGTGATGACCGATGAGCATCAGATGGTCGCAGGCGTTGTCGCTTCGCGCCTCGCGGTCGCCGAACCGACACCTGTTGAAGCCACCCCTGAAGGTGGTGAACCCGAAGTCATCAAAAAAGGGAAAACCGAAGAATAGTAGTCGGCTATCGGTAGTCGGGAGCCGGTTTCATCAAACAGATTACCGACTGCTGACCACCGACTACTGGCGACTGGGTTATGAAGTTAATTGTCGGGCTTGGCAATCCTGGACGAGATTATGAAAAGACGCGACATAATCTCGGATTTATGCTGATTGACCGGTTATTTGAAAGAGCAGGCGGGCATCGCTTTCGCGAAGAAGCCAGCGCCGAAATCGCAGAGGTCAATTTGGCGGGTGAGCGCATAATGCTCGTCAAGCCCCTGACCTACATGAATCTGAGCGGCAATGCGGTTCGTCCATTGCTCGAAAAATATGCGGGCGGTGAAGCGTCAAACCTTATAGTCGCCTGCGATGATGTGGCGTTGCCATTTGGCATGATTCGCATACGCCCGCATGGCAGCGCCGGCGGGCAAAAAGGCTTGCAATCGATTATTGACCGGCTCGGCAGTCAAAATTTTCCGCGCCTGCGACTCGGCATTAAACCTGAGCATCAGGTCGGGCAATTGAAAAATTTCGTGCTTTCGCCGATACCCAGGAAAGATTACGAAGCATTGAACGCAGTTCTCGACCGCGCTTCCGATGCTGTCGAGATGATTCTCAAAGACGATGTCGAACGCGCGATGCAAAGTTTTAATGAACGTGTGAAAGAAGTGAAAAGTGATGATTGACAGGTGACGGAAAATGGGTCGGTTTAAACCGGCAAAAATTTTTACCGGTCGTCATTACATTAGATTTCACTATCTCAAGCTCTTTCTCAAGGAGTTCTCAAATCGAATCTCCTTGCTCTGACTTCAAGGTCAGGGCTTAACCGAACCCGCGAAGGGTTCAAAAAATCCATAAGGAGGAAATCTCTTCAATGAGAGTTTACGAAGTTCTATTTATTGTCTCTCCGAAAACCGAAGAGGAAGACATTCAATCTCTCATCACTCAATTCTCGGACACCGTCACCCATCAGGGGGCGAGCGTCACGAATGTCAACCGCCTGGGGCTTCGCCGCCTCGCTTACCCAATTCAAAAATTCAATGAAGGTCATTATGTGATACTGACCGTTGAAGGTTCCGGTAAAGAAATTGCTGAAATCGAACGCCGTATGCGCGTCGTTGATGCAGTCATCCGTTACCTGACCATCCGCATCGATGAAGACCTCAAACGCGCTGCCAAATTCAAAGCCCGGCGCAGTTCGCGCAATTCAAATCATGCGCCGAAACCACGTCGCGATTCGCGAGGCAACAACTATGCTCAAGCTTCAAGAGAGGAGGGTGACGAATAATGAGTTCCGAACCGAAACGAGAGGATAAAGAAAGAGGCGGTAATCGTCGCTTTGTGCGAGTGAAAAAGTCTTGCCGGTTTTGCAGTGATAACGTCGATTACATCGATTACAAAGATACCCGGGTGTTGAATTCATATGTTCCTGAACGCGGTAAAATTTTGCCGCGTCGCATCTCAGGCGTATGCTCACCACATCAACGGATGCTCGCAACCGCAATCAAGCGCGCTCGCAACGCCGCGCTGATCCCGTTTGCTGCAGACTAATCTATGGAGTCTGGAGTCTGGAGTCTGGAGTCTGGAGTCAGTTTTGACAATCGGACTCTCGACTCTTGACTCTCGACTCTCGACTGGAAAAGAGAGGTTTATACAATGGCACATATGGATGTTTTACTTTGTGAAGACGTAGACAACCTGGGGCAACGTGGTCAAGTCGTGCGTGTGCGTACAGGTTACGGAAGAAATTATTTGTTGCCGCAAGGACTGGCGATCAATGCCACCGCCGGTAACAAAAAGATGATTGATGAACAACGCCGCGTGCTTGCCAAACGCGAAGAACGCGAACGCCAAGCCGCGCAAAGCGAATCCGAAAGACTCAATGGTTTGGAACTGCGCTTTGAACGTCGCGTCGGCGAATCCGGCATTCTTTTCGGTTCGGTGACGGCGCTCGATATCGTTGAAGCGTTAAAAGCGCAAGGCTATGAAATCGAACGTCGCCGGGTGGCGTTGAAAGAGCCGATTAAAGAGACCGGCGAGTTTGAGGTGGTGATCAAACTGCACCGCGAAGTGACCCCCACGGTCAAAGTTTCGGTACGCCGAGAAGGCGGCGAAGAAGCGCCTGCCGAAACCGCTGCCGCCACAGAAGCGGCTCCTGTAGCCGATTCCACGGCGGATGAAGCTACGACGGAAGCCGCTGAAGTGAACGCGGCAGAAGCTACTGAAGCCACTGAAACCGCCGCTTCCGAAGAAGCGTAATCTGAAAAATATTTTTCTACCCAACCTATTTGGTGAAGGATGAAAAGTTACTGAATCTTTCATCCTTCACCCTTTTTTTCTCCCTCGCACATCGGGCATTTGTAATGTAGAATCCGCAACGCTCATTCACTTTCAATCACCGTTCAGGAATCGGCATTATGACGCGATCAGCAGCCAGCGACCCATTTTTTGAAAAAGGGCTTCCTTCAAATCTTGAAGCGGAGCGTTCGATTCTCGGCGCTATTCTGCTCGACAATTCGGTCTGCAATCAGGCAATGGAATTGATGCGCCGTGACGATTTTTTCCTCGACTCGCATCGTCGCATCTTCGACAAAATGATTGTGCTCAGCGAGCGCGGCTCGTCGATTGACATGATTACGCTTGCCGAAGAGTTGCGCCGCGCCGGTGAACTCGAACAGGTCGGCAATGCCACTTACCTCTCGTCGTTGATTGATGGCGTGCCGCGCACCGACACCATCGAGCCTTACGTTAAAATCGTCAAATCGAAAGCGATTCTCAGAAAGCTTATTACCGCATCGAACCAAATCATTGCCCGCGCTTTTGACGAAGAAGACGACCCCGACGTCATTTTAGACCAGGCTGAGCAGGCGATTTTTCAGATTGCCGAAGACCGCGTTCGCGCAGGCTTTCAACATATCGGCGATGTGGCGCAACGCCGTCTGGAACAAATCGAACAGATGTCCGGGCGTCCCGAAATGATTACCGGCATTCCTTCGGGCTTTACCGATTTCGACCAGATGACCTCAGGGATGCAACGTCAGGATTTGATTATCATCGCCGCCCGCCCGTCTGTCGGGAAAACCGCGCTGGCGTTGAATATGGCGCTCTATGCGGCGAAAAATGCCCATACCATCGGCATATTCAGTCTGGAAATGTCCGCTGAACAACTGGTATCGCGCTTGCTCTGTTCCGAAGCCCGGGTTGATGCGCACCGTTTACGAACCGGTTATCTGAATCGTGAAGAATGGGCGCGGCTCGCGGATGCGTTAAGGCGTTTATGTGAAACCAAAATCTTTATTGATGACACGCCCGGTATCAGCGTTCTGGAAATGCGCGCCAAGACGCGCCGCCTGAAAGCCGAACACGGACTGGATTTATTGGTGGTTGACTATTTGCAATTGATGCAGGGGCGCGGGCGCATCGAATCGCGCCAGCAAGAGGTTTCGCAGATTTCGCGCGATTTGAAAATTCTTGCCAAAGAGTTGGATGTGCCGGTCATATCCCTATCGCAACTCTCGCGCGCCACCGAAACCCGCAGCGACCACCGCCCGCAACTGAGCGATTTAAGAGATTCAGGTTGTCTTACGGGCGATAGTTTGGTGACGCTTGCTGACACTGGCAGACAAGTTCCAATTCATGACCTGGTTGGTAAATCAGACTTTGCGGTTTGGGCATTAAATGAAGCGACGATGAAAATCGAAAAAGCAGTGGTTAGCAATGCTTTTTCAACAGGCATTAAGCCAGTTTACAAAATGACGACTCGTTTGGGGCGTGAAATTCGCGCCACTGCAAATCACAAGTTCCGCACCTTTGCCGGATGGAAACGATTAGATGAATTAAAAACCGGTGAGCGATTGGCAATGCCGCGAGTAGTTCCAAGCGGCGACAAGCAGACCCTGAGTGATGCGGAACTGGCATTGCTTGGTCATTTAATTGGCGATGGTTGTACGTTGCCTCGCCAGGCGATTCAATATACGACTCGCGAAAAAGATTTGGCGGACTTGGTCGCTACGCTTGCTGTCGAAGTTTTTGGCGGTGAAGTCGCTCCACGTATAAAATTTGAGCGCAACTGGTATCAGGTTTATCTGTCTTCAACGCGACATCATACACATAGGGTGCGCAGCGTCGTTTCAGAATGGTTGAGCGAGTTAGGCGTATGGGGGCTGCGCTCTTATGAAAAGCGCATTCCGCAAAAGGTTTTTGAGCAACCCCAATCAGCAATTGCACTTTTCCTTCGCCACCTCTGGGCAACCGACGGGTGCATCCGATTAACCAAAAATCATTATCCAAGCATCTATTACGCATCCAGCAGCCAAGCATTGGCTATCAGCGTTCAATCGCTTTTATTGCGAACGGGTATCAACGCAAGTTTGTATAGAATTTCTCAAAATGGGAAAGGCAGAGATCAACATCAGGTTCATGTGAGCGGAAAAAATGAGTTGGAAAAATTTGCTGACCTTATTGGTGCGGTTGGCGAATACAGAAAACTCTCTTTGGCAGAAATAAAACTTTCCGTTGCCAATTTCCGAGCCAATACCAATAGGGATATTGTGCCTCAAGATATCTGGCAGCATTATGTATTACCAGCAATGAAAGAAAACCACATCACCACAAGAGACATGATGCGGAAAATCAGCACAGCATATTGTGGGACGCAACTGTATCATCAAAATGTGAGCCGTGAACGCGCAGAGCGTATATCACAAGCTGTTCATTCTGAGGCGCTGGAAAAATTGGCAACGAGCGATGTTTATTGGGATGAAATTAAATCCATTCAACCTGATGGTGAAGAAGAAGTTTTTGACTTAACGGTTCCAGCCCACCATAACTTTATAGCCGCTAACCTCTTTGTTCACAATAGTATAGAGCAAGACGCCGACGTCGTCTGTTTTATTTATCGTGATGAAGTTTATAATGCGACGGATGAAAATCGCGGCACCGCCGAGTTGATTGTCAGCAAACAGCGAAACGGCCCGACGGGAACCGTGCCGCTGGCATTTTTGAAAGAGTTCACCCGCTTTGAAAATATGTGGCGGGGTGAATAAACGATTCATCAAACGAAAATTTTTCGAGCGATTTTAGCAGCTTGGTTTGCTAAGATTTGAATCGGTAATCAGTCGGCGCCATTTTAATTTTGTATCGTAAACATCACGACTTATTTTTGTAATGCAAGGTATCGAAACATCCATTCCGCGAAGACCTACTCAAGCCATCATCAGTCTCGACAATTTAGCGCATAATTTCCGCTTGATAAAAAAAATCGTTGGCAACGAGGTTGCCGTCATGCCGGCGATGAAAGCTGATGCTTATGGGCACGGCGCAATCGAATGTGCGCGGGTGCTTGAGGCAGAAGGCGCAGCGTGGTTTGCCGTCGCACTGCCTGAAGAAGGCGTCGAACTTCGTGAGGCGGAAATTACGAAACCAATTTTATCGCTCGGCGGGTTTTGGGAAGGGCAGGAAGAATTGCTTATTCAATATAAGCTCACGCCGGTGATGTTTCGCCTTGATTTGTTGAAAAAATTAAATGCGGCGGCACGTCGCGCCGGGGTAATTTGTGATTATCACTTGAAAGTCGATACCGGGATGGGCAGGCTCGGCGTATCTATTACTGAACTTGAAAATTTTCTTGATGCGGCAATGCCATTAAAAAACGTGAGGCTTGATGGACTTTTGACGCACATTGCGTCGGCGGATGTAATGGAAGCCGATGGCTACTCAAATCGACAGTTCAAATTGTTCGAACAAGCGCAAACGCTTGCGCGTAAGCGCGGTCAATATCCGCGTTGGATTCATGCAGCGAACTCGGCGACGCTTGTTGCCTATCCACAGGCGCATTGCAATCTCATTCGTCCGGGAAATCTTCTGTATGGCAACTGGCGCGATACTTTAAGAACTGACCTTGCACCGCAGGATTGGCGAGCGGTGATGACCTTGCGTTCACAAATCATTTTTTTGAAAACCGTCGCTGCCGGAACATCGCTCGGTTATGGCGGGACGTTTGTAAGCGAACGCGAAAGCCGGATTGCGACGATTGCCATCGGTTATGAAGACGGATTGCCGCGCGTGCTGTCAAATCGCGGGCGTGTGCTGGTGCGCGGGCAGTTTGCGCCGATTGTCGGACGCATCAGTATGGATTTGACTTTAGTCGATGTGACCGACATTACTGAGGCGACGCTTGACGATGAGGTTGTTATAATGGGTCGGCAAGGCGATGCAGAAATTACTGCAGAAGAGATCGCTCAACTGGCAGGCACTATATCGTATGAAATTACCTGCGGCATCAGCGCACGCGTGCCGCGTATTTACAAGAGGCAATTATGAAAATTCCGTATCGTGCCGTGAATAAATTTGTACAAAAAACTTTTGTATTTTCATTTGTTGTTGCATTGATGTTGGCAACTCCCGCCTGGCAGCGGGCTTACGCGCAACAGGCAACTGCGCAGAAAGTCGCAAGTGGCAAAGTATCAGCCGATGCCATCACTCGTCACGTCAATTATCTGGCATCGGATAAATTGCAAGGTCGTCGCGCCGGAACGCCGCCAGCCGACGAAGCCGCTAAATACATCGCCAATGAATTTAAAAAAGCCGGATTGAAACCGGTTGACGGAAAAAATTATCTACAGGATTTTTCGTTTATTTCAGGCGTGAAACTGGGAGCCAAGAACAGTTTTGAATTCCATGCTATTAAAATGGTCGTAGCATCAACTTTCACCAATGAGACGCCGGGAATCGTTAGTACGAAATTAAAAGTTGGCACCGATTTTATGCCGCTGGCGTTTTCATCTTCGACTCCGGTCAATGGTCAATTAGTGTTTGTCGGCTATGGCATCAGCGCGCCGGAACTACAGCACGATGATTACGCGGGTGTTGATGTGAAAGGCAAAGTTGTCGCCATTTTGCGCGGCAGTCCCGATGGCAACAACCCGCACGGCAAATTCGCTGAATTCACCGCGCCCGGTCTCGAAGTACAAAAGAAGACCATTAAAGCCCGCGAAAAAGGCGCGGCAGGCGTCATCTTTATCAGCGAAACCGACAAGTTCAGCGACGATAAACTCTCGACCATGCGCCACGATTTGAATTTCCTCGATGCCGGCATTCCGGTTGTCGTGGTGAGCAAACAAGCTGCTGAGTCGTTGTTGGGCTTTTCGATTCAAGACGCGACCAAACGCGCTAATGGAGAAAAGACTGTCGAAGCCAAGCAAGCCAACTCGGTTATAAAGACCACCACAGTTGGGTTTCAAACCGATGTTGTAAAGCTCAATGGCAAGACGGCAAACGTTGCAGGCTTGATTGAAGGCAGCGACCCGCAACTCAAATCCGAATACGTCGTCATCGGCGCGCATTATGACCATCTCGGATTGGGCGGTGGCGAATCGCTTGAAGGCAACCCTTACGGCAAGATTCATCACGGCGCGGATGATAATGCGTCGGGAACTTCGGCATTACTTGAACTCGCGCGGGTGATGATGAGCGACAAAGCCAACCTTAAACGTAGCGTGGTTTTCCTATCGTTTTCTGCCGAAGAACTTGGCTTGCTCGGTTCAGCAGCTTACACGCGCAACCCGCTGGTGCCGCTTGCGTCAACCGTCGCCATGCTCAATATGGATATGGTTGGACGGCTTCGCGACCGTTCACTGTTTGTCGGTGGCGTCGGCACATCGCCAACCTGGAAACCATTGCTCGATAAATTGAACGGTGAAACCGTAACCTCAGCGAGCGGTCCAAACCCTGGAAATGGCTCTGGTAGCCGGTTTCAGCTTGGCACGGGGCAGGACGGTTTCGGTCCCAGTGATCACCAATCATTTTATGTGAAGGATGTGCCGGTGCTGTTTTTCTTCACCGGCTCGCACGATGATTATCACAAATCGACAGATACCGCAGAAAAAATTAATGCCGAAGGCACCAGACAGATTGCCGAATTCGTTCGCGAAATTGCTACGACAGTTGCCAATGAACCTCAGCGCATCGCTTTTGTTCGGGTTAAAAGCGAACAACCGAATCAAGGCAGACGCGGCGGCTTTCGTGTGTACATCGGCACCGTACCAAGTTATGCAGAACAAAACGACGGGTTGAAACTCGACGGCGTCAGACCGGGTTCGCCTGCCGAAAAAGCCGGACTCAAAGCGGGCGATGTGGTTATCAAAATCGCGCAAATGAATATTAAAAACGTCTATGATTACACAGCGGTATTGGGTGAATTGAAAGCGGGTGAAGAGATCGAAGTCGTCATTAAACGTGACGGGCAGGAGTTGAAAGTTAAACTCACACCTGAAAAAAGACAATGACCTTTTCGTTTCTGGTTTTTGATTTCTGGTTCAGAAAATGAATTGCTGCCCGGCAAGTTGCGGGTATCAGATTTAGCCGAAATTTTTTCGCAACAAGTTGAAGGACTACCCGGCAGAGATTAGCAACCAGAAACTAAAAACCATAAACTAGAAACTAAAAACGGAGAGACTATGCTTTTGAATGGAAAGAAGGGAATCATTTTTGGTGTTGCTAATAAACGCAGCATTGCCTGGGCGATTGCCAAGAAAGCCGCAGAGCACGGCGCGAGAATCGCTTTAACCTACCAGGGTGAACGGTTAAAAGAGAATGCCGAAGAATTGGCGGCAACCATAGATAACCCCTCGTTGTTTGAATGCGATGTGACCAAAGACGAAGATGTCGCAGGTGTTTTCAGTAAAGTGAAAGAAGAATTTGGCACCCTGGATTTTGTGGTACACGGCGTTGCTTTTGCGCTAAAAGAAGAACTCGAAGGCGAATATGTTGAAACTTCACGTGAAGGGTTTCGCATCGCTCAGGACATCAGTGTTTATTCGCTCACGGCGATTGCCAAACATGCGACGCCGTTGATGGAAAACGGCGGCAGCATTTTGACGCTCACCTATCTTGGTGGCGAACGAGTCATCCCGCATTACAATGTGATGGGGGTCGCAAAAGCGGCGCTCGATATGAGTGTGCGTTATCTGGCAGCCGATTTGGGACCAAAAGGGATTCGCGTCAATGCGCTTTCGGCTGGCCCGATTAAGACACTCGCGGCAGCAGGGATTACCGGCTTTTCAAAAATTCTTGAACATATGCGAAATAATGCGCCGTTGCGGCGCAATGTTACACAGGAAGAGGTTGCCGATGCCGGGTTATTTTTACTCTCGGATTTATCACGCGGCGTAACTGGCGAATTGCTACATGTTGATAGCGGATATCACGTTATGGGAATGAATGTGCCATAAAATGGTTTCGCAAGATAACAAATTGTATTGGTGATGACAGGTTTTTCCAAAAGTTCAGATTGAACCAATTTCAACCTGCTTGAATACAACCGTAGCCAAGAGTTTAAAATTTATAAACACCCTATTAGAAAATTGACCAACGATTGAGATTGGTGCTGGTTATTTATCTTGTAATCGGTACGGTTATAAAAAATAAACCTGTTCAGGCATTTTGACTGATTGAGGAGATGCGATTCAATCAAGATGACTGATATTTACAATGATAATTTTTATAGACGGGATAAGCAGAAATTTTCTTAATAGAATTATTCAGCGCAGAAAATGCCCTCAAAAGTGATTTAATTCAATAATTTCCGTATTCATTCAGCGCTTCAGGCGAACCCGCAAATGCGACAGGAAAAATCTTGATGATAGTAAGGGGAAGTTGTGTTTGTGGCACGATTATTGATTGAGATTTTTGCCATCTTCTTGTAGCGAAAAAGGAGTCGCAAATATCGCAAAAGCTATTTAACAGCAGGTGGAGATGCGTGCCTGTTGATACCTACAAAAAATGCTCCCCCTTTTTGGTAATGCGAATGAGAAATTTAAGCAATTGATGGCTCAAGCCCCTGCTCACAAAACGCAGCAAACATAGCTTAGGTCAAATAAGTTCGTAGCGGTGAAAATGCAAGCTAGCTCCAGAAAAAATGAAAACGCCTCTTCCATGTTCTTCATCAACGTGGTTTCGTTATTCGGGCTTGTCATTTTTGCCTATTCCGCATTCAAAGTTGCCACACAGGAATTCACCATTGAATGGGTGCTGCTCAGTTTGGTGACGGTTGTGGTGGTTTCCCGCACCGATATACACATTCCGAAATTATCAAACACCGTTACACTCGATGATACTTTTATTTATGTTGCGGCATTGCTGTACGGTGTAGCGCCTGCGGTAGTCCTTGCCGGATTGAATGCGGCGGTCTGTTCATTGAATTATCCGAACCGGCTCAAAGTCATGCGCTTTAATACGGCGGTCATGAGTTTGTCTGTATTTTTATCGAGTTCATTTGTCAGGTATCTTTTCGACGACCTGAAAGGTTTGCCGGGAAATTTCAGTCAATTGATTTTAGCAGCGCAGACGCTGGCATTGGTTCATTACCTGATCAATGCCGGACTGGTAAACATTGTTCAAGCGTTGAGGCGCGGGCGCGATGTCATCAAATTCTGGCGCGAATCTTTCCTCTGGACTTCGGTTTCCTATTTTGCCGGAGCCATCGCCGCCTGCCTGGTGGTGGAATTAATTTCCTGGGTTTCGTTTTTTGCCTTCATCATCGCGGTGCCGATTCTGGCAATCACCTATTTGACTTATAAAAACTATCTCGACAAAGTCCGGGCTTCGATTAGCCATTCGGAAGAGATGGCGGATTTGCATCTCAGAACCATTGAAGCGTTGGCGATTGCCATCGATGCCAAAGATGAAGTCACTCACGACCATGTGCGTCGAGTACAGATTTATGCGACGGGTCTGGCAAAAATTTTTGGACTTTCGGAAAGCGAAACCGAATCCTTAAAAGCCGGCGCACTCCTGCACGACATCGGCAAACTGGCGGTTCCCGATTACATTCTCAATAAGCCTGGCAAATTGACGCCCGCCGAATATGACAAGATGAAAGTCCATACGATTGTCGGCGCGGAAATTTTAGAGCGTGTCAGCTTTCCTTACCCGGTGGTGCCGATTGTCCGCCATCATCACGAACGTTGGGATGGTCAAGGATACCCTGACGGCTTGCGCGGCGAACAAATTCCCATTACGGCACGCATTCTCTCAGTGGTTGATTGTTATGATTCGGCTCTCGAAGAGCGGCAATATCGCAAAGCCATGACACCCGCCGAAGCCGTCAAACTTTTAGAAGACAATACCGGGCGAATGTACGATCCGAAAGTCGTTAAAGCGTTTGTGGACAACCTGTCGAGATTTGAAGCGGAAGTAAAATATCAGAATGTCGAACGCAAAGATAGACAAACGGAGATGCGTTCATCGGTGGATTCAGCGGACGCAATGCCGGTGAAATACGCGCCGTTTGAAACCATACGCAATGCGCATCGTGAAGTCATCACCCTCTACAACATCGCGCAAACCATCGGCACGAGTCTCGATTTGCGCGATACCTTTACGGTCTTCTCTTCGCGTTTACAGGATATTGTCAGTTATACGACCTGTGTCCTCTACCTGCGCTCGGCAGACGCGGGGATGCTCGAAGTCGCACACGTCATCGGGCGCAATTCGGAATATTTAAGAGGCGCGAAAATGGGGCTGGGGGTAGGCATTTCCGGGTGGGTGGTCGACAACGCCAAACCGATGTATAACGCTGACCCACGATTGGATTTCAATGCCTTGAAATTAGATAAACTCGATAATTATCAAACCGTGATGGCGGTGCCCTTGATTAAAGGGAAGGAGATATTTGGCGCATTGACTTTGTATTCGCAGGATAAAGCCGCCTACGAAGCCGACCACTTGCGATTGGTCGAAGCCGTTGCCAAACTGGCATCGGATGCGATTGCCAATGTTTTACATCATAAACAAACCGAAGCCAGTGCATTGTCCGATCCGCTGACGGGGCTGCCGAATGCCCGCGCCCTCAGACAACGGTTTGAAGAAGAGGTTTCGCGTTCCCAACGTTACGGTAATAAATTTGCCGTGTTGATGATGGATTTGGATGGCTTCAAAACGGTCAACGATAGCTTGGGGCATCAGGCAGGTGATACGGTGTTGAAAGAGATTGCCACCACGCTTTCAAAACAGATTCGCTCATTTGACTTTTTGTGCAGATATGCCGGCGATGAGTTTGTGGCTATCGTTCAGGCAACATCCGAAGAAGCCCCGATGGTGGTCGGGCGTATTCAACACACCATTGATGCACACGTTTTCAGTTGTCATCAAGCCGGCAAACACATTGGCATAAGCATTGGGTATGCTTGCTATGGTTTGGATGGCTATACGCTCGATGAATTACTGCTTTCCGCCGATAGAGGAATGTATAGCAATAAATTCAAACGCAAAAATGCCGGACAACCGGCAGATTCAACTCCTGATAACCCTGCTGAAGTTGATTTGACTTCATTTCGCGTGATGTAAAGTTTATCAACCTGTCATTAAAAATTTCCTTCCTGTAAATGACCAACCATCAGCGATTCGGTTAAACTGCCTGTCAATAAAAACTTTGAAAGGTAATCGTAGGTGTGAAACATTCTCAGCCTTTTGTTACGGTGAAATATGCATCGACGCTTGATGGTCGCATCGCCACCCGCACAGGCGATTCGCAATGGATTAGTTGTCAGGAAACGCTCACCCTCGCGCATCAACTGCGCGCAGAACATGATGCGATTATGGTTGGCGTTGGCACGGTTCTCGCCGACAATCCGCGTTTGAATGTCCGTTTGGTTAAAGGCCGTGACCCTTTGCGAGTGATTGTTGATGGCGATTTAAAAATTCCACTTGAGGCAAATATATTAAGTGAAGATGCAGCACCAGGCACACTCATCGCCACCAGTCCTGGTGCCGATGAAACCCGCAAAGCAGCCATAAAAGAACTTGGCGCGGAAGTCCTGACCATTGGTGGCGAAATTCCGGATGTCATCTCTTCCCGCGTAAATCTTAAACAGTTACTGGCAGAACTCCGCAGACGCCAAATCCAGTCGGTTTTAGTTGAAGGCGGAGCCGGAATCATTACGGCTCTACTTCGTGAACAATTGGTCAACCGATTGATTGTGGTGATTGCTCCGAAAATCATCGGGCGCGGCATCGAAGCCATCGGCGATTTGAGTATCACCAGATTGCGCGATGCCATTACTTTTCAGTCAGTAAAAATCGCGCAACTGGGAACCGATGTGGTGTTTGATTGCGCGCTCGAATGATGCCAGCCGCCAGTTAAACCGATGTTGATTGCCAATCAATTAGTCAATAGTCCAATGGTGATAACCCCTGAACCTCTGGCGTTATCGATCAAGCGCACAATTGAATCATAAGGCAGCACCGCCGGGGCTTTGATAAACAACACACGCGCTTCTGCCTCTCTTTGCTCCATCAAGGTTTTCAGCACCACACCGATTTCATCAATTCCCACAGGTTTGGTATTCAAGGCGAGTTGATAATCAGGCGATACCGTAAGCATCAAGGTTTCAGGTGCAGGAGCCGCGCCTTCAGGTGCCGGTTGCGGAGCTTTGACCGGTAATTGTTCTTCGCGGCGCGGATTGATGACCATAAAGATAATGATTAACACGAGCAACACATCGATGAGCGGTGTGACGTTGATGTTGGGTTTGGCGGGTGCAGCTTTTACATTTTCATTTTTCAAAATCGCGACCTCTGATTGGATTGGGCGCTCACGAACATAGACACCTCTGAGTGATTTTCTGTTCCAAATAAAATTTTTTTTGCGATGTGTAACGTTTCCCCGGACTCAAACGTGTTGTGGGTAGGAAGCAAATGAGATTGTTTTACAAGGAGATTTCTATATGTCATTGGAACCACACAAAACCGAGGTGATCGTCATTGGCGGCGGACTCGCGGGACTAACGGTAACGGCGTTTCTTGCAAGAGCCGGAAAATCGGTCAGGCTATTTGAACAATCACAGGAACTCGGCGGGCGGGCGCGCACGCAGGAGCAGGACGGTTTTCTTTTCAACCTTGGCGCGCACGCCCTCTATCGCGGCAGTTACGGTATAGAGGTTTTGCGTGAACTTGGGATTGAGCCAAAAGGCGCACAGCCGCTGACTTCAGGCGGATTTGCGATTTATGACAACACGAAACATACCTTACCGGCGGGATTTCTTTCGTTGGTGACCACCGGTTTGTTCAACTTTTCTGAAAAGCTGGAAGTCGGCAAATTGCTTGGCGCGTTGCCTAAACTTGATGCCAATGCGCTGATGAAGGTGACCTTAAAAGATTGGCTTGATGAAACGATTTCGCATGAAAAAGTGAAAGATTTACTCAGGGCATTGGTTCGCGTGTCTTCGTATGTCAATGCGCCGGAGTTGATGAGCGCGGGCGCAGCGATTGACCAGTTGCAGAAAGCTTTCAAAAAGAATGTGCTTTATCTGGATGGCGGCTGGCAGGTTTTAGTAAGTGGCGTGCGAGATGTGGCACGACAAGCCGGAGCGATGATTGAAACCAACGCCAATGTGAAACTCATCGAACGCGCAAGTAATGGCGCGGTGCGGGCGGTTCGTCTGGCGGATGGTCGCGTATATGAAGGGGATGTCGTCGTCATTGCCGCAAGTCCCACGGTTGCCGCCGCGCTGGTTGAAAACAGTAAGAGCACTTCGCTTGCCCGATGGGCGCAAGAATTAAACGTTGTGAAAGCGGCGTGTCTGGATTTAGCTCTGGAACGCTTGCCGGTTGAAAACGCAACATTTGCTTTGGGAATCGATAAGCCGCACTATCTTTCAGTGCATTCGGCAGTCGCGGCGCTTGCGCCTGAAGGTGGTGTGCTGGTTCACTTGATGAAATATTTGCCGCCTGATGAACAGGCGAAAAACGGCGATGTTGAAAGGGAACTCGAAGGGTTGATGGATTTGGTGCAACCGGGTTGGCGCGAGACCGTGGTGCATCGCAGATTTTTGCCTGCGCTCACCGTAACCCATGCGATTCCCACCGCGACGATGCGCGGAATCGCGGGCAGACCGGGACCTCAGATTGAAGATGTAGATGGGCTTTTTGTGGTAGGCGATTGGATTGGCAATGAAGGTTTGCTGGTTGATGCAAGTTTGGCGAGCGCCAGGCAAGCGGCGAACTTGATTGTTAAACGGAACGCGCCGCAACTGGCAAAAACTGCCTGAGGGATTAATGTTGATATTCTATTGAGAGGCGGTTTTATTCTGTGATAATTCGCGGTCAAAGACCGCTTGCTAAACCAGCCTTGAATTCAGGAGATAGGTTGCAGATTTTAAATTTTACAGAGCGAAAGAGATGGCAATAAGCGCGGAAGTTTTTGAAGCGAATCAATCGATGTTGTGGGGACTTTGTTATCGCATGACGGGCAACGCTGCCGATGCCGATGAGCTTGTGCAGGAAACCTTTATGCGAGCAATTGAACGACCGCCTGCGCGTTTGGATGAACCGCTTAAACCTTGGCTGATTCGCGTTGCCATCAATCTCAGCCGCGATTTACTGAGAAAGCGGAAACGCAGCCGATATGTTGGTGAGTGGTTGCCGTCACCTGTGCCAACTCAGGAAATAGAGCCGCTGCCATCTTATGAGCCATCCGCGCCGGATGAAGATTCGCCGGTGTGGCGATATGAAATGTTAGAGAGTGTGTCGTTCGCCTTTTTGCTGGCGCTCGAAGTCTTGACGCCAACGGCGCGCGCCGTGCTTTTATTGCGCGATGTTTTCGATTATTCAACCGTTGAAACTGCCAGGGCACTTGATATAACCGAAGCCAATGTCAAAGTGCATCTGCATCGCGCGCGCAAAGCTTTGCAAGGGTATAACAAAGAGCGATTGGCAGCGCGCGCCAATCTCGGAGACTTGACTCGCAAGGCGCTGGAAAAATTTTTGCTGTTTATGAAGACTCGAAATGTTGAAGGACTTGAAAAATTATTGACCGAAGATGCCGTGAGTTTTTCCGATGGCGGCGGCGATGTGTATGCCGCGCTTAATCCGATTCGTGGTCGTCGCAATGTTCTGCGGCTATTGTTCGGACTTGCCAAAAAAGGCGCGAATATACTGGACTATTCATTTATGACATTGAATGGGTTACCGGCTTTGCTAATCAAGGTGCGCTATGAAGGAGAGCATTTAGCGCCGCGTTTTAAAGCCGGTTTAGCTAAACGCTATACCTTGCATTGCGAAGTTGATAGCGAAGGGCGCATTCAAAAACTGTTCAGCGTGCTTGCGCCAAAAAAACTGACGGCAATTTAGTAGCGGAAGTTTGCCCCTTTTCTTAAATCCTTTACCTGTTTGGTAGCCGCTATTCTTGATTTACGATTCCCCTCCTGTGCGTTAAAATCATCAGCTTACTTTTAACAGATGGTAGATGTCCGAAGGTCGCGATTAGCCCGCCTGATGAAGCTAACATCTGATATTTAACAACTGACATTCATTCATTATTTGGAGGAATCATGGGTAGAAAAAAAATAACCGTCGTTGGCGCGGGAAATGTCGGCGCAACGACAGCGCAACGGTTGGCTGAAAAAGAACTAGGCGATGTGGTAATGGTCGATATTATCGACGGCATGCCGCAAGGCAAGGCACTGGATTTGGCGGAGACTGCGCCGATTGAAGGCTACGACGCTTTTACCATCGGCTCGAACGGTTATAAAGAGACCGCCGATTCCGATATTGTGGTGATTACTTCGGGACTGGCGCGTAAACCGGGAATGAGCCGCGATGACCTGTTGAAAACCAATGCCGGAATCGTCGGTTCGGTGACTGACGAAATCATGAAGTATTCAAAAAATCCGATTATCATTGTGGTTTCCAATCCGCTTGATGCGATGTGTCACGTCGCATTGAAGCATTCGGGGTTGCCGAAAAATCGCGTGCTGGGGATGGCGGGTGTCCTGGATTCAGCACGTATGCGCTGGTTCGTTGCTGAGGCGTTGAATGTATCCGTAGAAAACGTGACCGCCTTCGTGCTTGGCGGACATGGCGATACGATGGTGCCGTTGCCACGTTATTCAACGGTGGCGGGAATTCCTTTGCCGGATTTAATGCCCAAAGACCAGATAGACGCCATTGTCAAACGCACAGCCAGTGGTGGCGCGGAAATCGTCAGCCTCCTGAAGACCGGTTCTGCCTACTATGCGCCATCGGCAGCGGTGGTTGAAATGGTGGAATCGATTGTCAAAGACAAACGTAAAATTCTGCCCTGTGCCGCCTATCTGCAAGGCGAATACGGCGTCAATAACTTGTTTGTGGGAGTGCCCGTCAAACTTGGCAGCAATGGCATTGAAGAGATTATTCAAATCAATTTGACGACTGATGAACGCGCCGCTTTGCAACATTCGGCAGCCGCTGTTCAGGAGTTGGTGGATGTTTTAGGGCACTGAATTTTTCTAAAAAAAATCCGCACAAATTAAAAAACTTGTGCTAGAATTCAGCCTATGAAATGCCCAAAATGTTACAACCCCCTGAGGAAGGTTGCCACAACTGAAGATGCAGTTTGGTTCACCTGTCCTTTAGGTCACAGATTCCACTCAGAATCGGGTAGCGGGATCAGCGATGCTGAAGGTCATCGTTACGCGGTTTCAGAGTGAAATTGACAGCCGCCTTTGGAGAATAATCTGAAGGCGGCTGTTGGGATTTATTGCAGGTTTCGTAAAAGTTACTCGTCCGGCAATTATTTGGATATTATTAAATCCCAGCACGCTGCTTCAATCCATCGTTCGCTTAAACTTTATCATTCGTTATCCTTTTAAAAACTGCTTGTATTGCTGACCTGCTCTTGGTACTCTTTCACCATATATTTTGAGCGGATTAAAAGAAAATAACTTTTTAAGTGAAGAGGGGAAGATATATTTCACTTTAAAAAGTTTCGCTTAGCTTAGTCAGTGGGGAATCCATTGTTGATGTTAGAAAGCTGCGAAAGCAGTTCGGGTATTAGTGTAGGTTTAGAACAAGGGGAGTTTAATATCACATAAAGGAGGAATACGCCCATTAGAGCGGGGGCTTGTGGGAGTATTTATAGGACGATCTCTAAAGGGATAGCGTAAGCTGTTTGAGAGGGAGAGTTGTCTGTATTGGTTGCAACTGCAATCAAAAGCTCTATTGGACGAAAAAGTAGAGATGGAAAGGAGAACAGCTCAAGAGAGTTATGTTGATTTGATAGATAGCGGACAGTTTCTTGCGGCGGAAGAGATATTTTCCGAGCGCAGAACCGACGATCCCCTGGAAATGGTGGTTCGTGCCGAAGTCGCTAACTATTTTGGAAAATATGATGAAGCCGCGAACTTGCTGGATAAAGTCAAAGGTCGCGCCACCGATATCGAAGTTGCCTCACGCTTTTCCTTGGCGCAGGGACGATTGGCGCTTTCGTTAAATGACGCTGAGCGTGCGCAAACGCTTCTCCAAGGCGCTTACTATTTTTATACCTTCAAAGAAGATGCGTTTGGCGCCAGCCAGGCACTGCTGGAAATCGCCCGTTTGGAGCGAAAAACCGGACAATTTGAACAGGCTGCTGAAAAATTAAAAATCGCCGAAGCCAAACTCGCCGGTCGAGCCAGTAAAAAAGCCGAATATCTCAAAGGTCTCATCATCAGTGAACAGGCGGCGGTGCTGGCTGAATTGGGAGACCTCGAAGCCGCCAATAAACGTTATGAAGAGGCTTCAACGATTTTGAAAGGCGTTGAACGGGGACGCCATTATGCCTATACCCTGGTCGGCATTGCTGACCTCAAATATGCGCTGGGTGAGTTTCAGGATTCGCTGGAAATTTACAAAGAAGCCAATATTGTTTTTGAACGTTATGATTTGAAGCGCGACCGCGCCGAAAGCCAACTGAAACTGGCAACCGCGCTCATCAGGCTCAAACGCTTTGAACGCGCCGAGCGCATGGCGTTCGACAGCCGGGAAATTCAAAGCAATAACCCGGCGGGTGAAAGCGCCGCCCTTTCAGTTTTATCGTTTGTTTCTCTCCTGCAAAATGAAATTGAAGATGCCTTGAGTTATGCCAGCAAAGCGCTGGAACTTGCAGACCAGAGCAAATCGGCGGTTTCACGGGCGCGGGCGCGCATCTCACTCGGTCACGTGAAATTGGCTTCACACGATTTCCGAGAAGCCGCGCAATTTTTAGCAGAAGCTGCCGAAATCGCTCGACAGTCCAGTCCTTCATTGATTCTCAAGCGCGCAGAACTTGAAGCCACCATCTTTCTTGCTGAAGCCTATCATAATTTCGATACGCGAGCCGGTCGTGCGGAATTAACCCGGGCGGCAAGCATTCTCAGTGGTATCGAAGATACCTGGCTTGGCGAAGAATATGACCGCGTTTCTGCAAAATATGAAGAACAGATTCAATTCACCGACGATAACCGGTTGGTTTTTGACGGGAATCAATTGCCGCGCTGGCAGGAAGCCAAACGCACCCTCGAAGGGTTTCTCTTACGCAATGCCTTGCGTCAAACCAATAACAGTTTGACCCGCGCTGCGCGTAAACTCGGCGTATCAAAAGTTCACGTCCATAATCTCAAAAAGAAACATCATGTCGAGTAACCTCGATATTCAGCCAAAAAAAATTGAGGTCGTGAGTTTAATTGGCTCACGACCTCGTTTAGTAAGCTCTCTAATTATCTAAGGAAGGGTCGTTATAGGAGAGATGAAATAACTCTGTAACTTATTAACGGTCGCATTAAACGACGCATCAATCTATAAAATTCGTTATGATGACGTTGGCGCGGCGAATAAATATTTTCAAAATAATCAATGCTTGCCACGCGCATCCCGACATCGCGACCCAGACGCTCGCTCAAAAACCATTTGTGGTCTAAGATGCGATTCCAAATCGTCAGCGCCTCGGTATGCGAAAGTTTTACGCCCGCCAGCTTTCTCAACGCTTTTTGTTTGAGGTTATCCGGTTCGACAAGCGTCTTTTCAATAACATATTCCAACCTGAACGGTATCGGCATAAAAACTCCTTTCTCGTTAATGAAAATCAATTCGTAAGCCAACCGATTTTCAAAACTTTGAATCATCGTTCAGTGTGACAACCATAGAGTAACCCATACACTACGATTCGTCTAATTCATTGTTTTCATCACTATCATCAATTATGCTAATGTCTCATCTTATCATCAGGAGGAGAGAATGGAATTATCACATCTAAAAACCTTTCGGGTCGTCGCCGAACATTTGAATTTTACGCGCGCATCCGAACGTCTGCACATGACCCAATCGGCGGTCAGCCATCAAATCAAAGCTTTGGAATCGGAACTCGGCGAACCGTTATTTATTCGCGCCAAACGCGGCGTCAAATTATCACAAGCCGGGAAAATCGCGCTTGCCTATGCCGAACGCATTCTCGAAGATGTCGAACAACTGCGCGAAAGCGTATCGGGACAAAAAGCCAAACTTAAAGGAAGGGTTCGCGTCGCTGCCGCCACCCAGGCGTTTGTTTACCTTTTCGACCCGCTCTTTGAAGCCTTTATGCGGTCACATACCGGCATAGAAGTTTCTTACCGCACCACCGTCAGTACGGAACAAACCATCGCCGATATTTTAAATGGAGTTGCTGATGTCGGATTTGCCTCGCTGCCGATTTACTCGCCGAACCTGCAAGTCACCGAACTCTTTAACGATGAACTGGTTTTGGTTGTCGGTCGAAAACATAAATTTGCCCACCAACGCAAAATCCGGGTCGAAGAGATCGAACACGAACGCTTGATTTTATTTGAACGCGGCGCATCAGTGCGACGGGCGACTGACAATTTTTTCAAACAGGTGGAAATCAAACCCGACGTGGCAATGGAATCCAATGACACCTATTTCATTAAACGCATGGTTGAAAAAGGTCTGGGTATTTCGGTTTTACCCAGTTGGACAGTGCGCGATGAATTGAAATCAGGAAAACTCGCGAAGCTGAAAATCGAGGGTCACAATCTCAGACGCACGGTGGCAATGGTATCGCTTGGTCGCTTTCAGGCATCAGCCACCAGAGCATTCGTGAATTTTATTTTGCAAAACATCAATAAATTGCAGGCTATTGCCAAAGGCGAACCGAAAGATTGAGTTGAAGATCGTTTCAAAAGCCTGAACGAATCACTGCATCGCGCAATCGCGAGTGTTTTTGTTGTAATGCGAGATAATCGTTTTCGCTGCGCTGCAGTTTCGCCTCAATAATGTCGGCAAGGAGTTGTTTTTCGCCTGGCGTCCAGGTATGGAAATCGTTTATTAAAGCGAGCACCAGAGCAAAATTTTCAAACAATCGATGTTCGCTTTCACTGAAGGATGCGAGCTGGATTCGTAACTCGCGAGCGATTTCCTTGATCGTCACCGCTTTCATCTTTTTGGCGCTGCCGGCAAAATTTTTTGCGATGTGCTTTTGCAGGTTCAATCCGAGGTTGCGAATTTGAAAGCCATCCCAATCGCTTTCCGGTTTGTGCAATTCAAACACCAGGTGTCCTGCGGCAATTTTGCGAAGTGTGCGCGCGGGCGTTCGATAACCAGCGCGTTCATGCAAACGCTTTTCTTCCGCCTCAATGAGTTGTCGAATCCCCGGTTGCGTCGACCGAAAACCGAGTTTGCGATAAAACCAGAACGCGCCCGATTCGATGGCTTCTTCGTTATGAAAGCCGATTTGATACGGGTCAATCGAAAAATAGGTCACGCCGAACAGTTGATGAAAGAGTTTCAACAACCGCGCATAAAGCCAGGCGGTTTCGCCATCGCGAAAAGTGTAGTAAAGGTTGAAGCCAACCTCGCACCGCTCAAACAGCGAAAGCGTTTCGACATAGCCAACCGGAACGCCGTTTTTGAAAATCATTCCCGCGTGATAAGCGCGAAGTGGTAAACGCCATTCGGGCGCGAGTTCATATATGAACATTTCAACGCCGCGTCCGAGTTCAGCGTGCGAAACGCAGTTTGCATCGCCGTGAGTAAATCCATAGAGTTCCCGGTAACGCTCAACCGACGCGACGCGGGCAAGGTTAATCGCTTTCTTGCCTTGTGTTGAGGAAAGCTTTTTTACGCGAAGCGGTTTACCGGCAAATTCATCCGCTATCGAAACTTCACTTCGTTTAATGAGCGGCGTCGTATGATAGAAGAATTTTTTGGTCGCAAGTCGCAAACGGGTTCGTGACGCTTTCGCATTTTCAATGCGCCACCAGATAGGCAGATCAAGCGAATCAAAAAGCTCAGCTTTCGCTCTTTCACTTAAATCCAACTCAGCAAAACCGCGAATCATCCAGGCAAGGTCACTTCCTCGTTGTCCTTTTGCAGTTTTGAGCCAGGTATAATAAGGGACGTTCGCTTCAACTGAAGCATCTTCGTCAAGTAGCGGAATCAGACGCGGCAGTATCGCGCCAAGTCGGTCTTTTCGTTTAAAGGCTTGCCAATCGACTTCAGCGGATTGCGGAAATTGTTCAGCAAGGAAGCGGGCGATTTTATAAGAGAAGACCGCAGAGATTTCATTTCCTGCGATGCCCGAATACTCGGCGTCCCAAAACTCAGCCATATCAGCGCCATCGTCGTATAGCCTCTGAACCCGTTCCACAAAGTTGTTGAGCAAGGTTTCCGCTTGCTCAAGAATTTCGGCGCTTGCCGGATAAGCGCGCAAAAAGAGCAGGATTTCATGAAAGCGAATCAAGGTGCTGGCGTCTTGAAACCGGCTCCTGGAGAGCTTTTCAAGGCATTTGACGATTAGTGTTTGCGACTGGTCATCAAATCGCCGCTTCGCTTCTTCAAGTTGGTTGAGCAAGAATTCAATTGAATTAGGCATGGTTTTGAGTTTCTGGTTTCTGGTTTCTAGTTTAATCCTGATAATGCAAGAGTGATGGAAACACAAACTAGAAAACCAGAAACTTTCATAGCAAATATCTTCGCCTGACTAATTCGAGTGCTGCGGCAGATGCACGCCAGCGAATCAATTCGCGGTCGCCGAACAGGTTTAATCGTTTATTGGATGAGCCGGTGTCGTCGGCAAGCCCCACGTAAACTGTGCCAACAGGTGTTGCCTCGGTTCCGCCGTCAGGCCCCGCGACGCCCGTGATGCTGACACCAATGGTCGCACCGGTTTGTTCTTTGATGCCGCGCGCCATCGCTTCGGCGACTTCACCGCTCACTGCGCCGCTTCTATCGAGCATCTCTTTCGGCACATTCAACAACCATTGTTTAATTTCGTTGGTATAACTGATGATGCTGCCGACAAAGTATTTGCTGGCGCCGGGAATTTGCGTCAAGCGTTCGGCGACCAGTCCTCCTGTGCAACTTTCGGCAGTGGCGATGGTGTAACCTTTCAATTGCAGTCGATTGCCAATCACCTGTTCGAGCGATTCGCCCTGCGTCGAGTAGCAAAGCAAATCAAGTTTTTCTTCTAACTTTTCCGCCAGTTCGTCAACCCGCTCCTGCGCCCGTTGGATGGTGTCGGCTTTGGCAATCAAATGAATTTCGATGTCGGTGTTGGTGAATAACACGGTGGTGGTTACATCAGTATATTCTTTGTAAATCGGCGCAATCATATCATCCATCGCCGATTCGCCGATGCCTGCGACTTTCAGAAAACGTTTGGCGATGCGCACCCCACGCGAAAGTTTTTCAAGTTCGGGAAAGACATAATCATTGAACATCGGTTTATTTTCGCGTGGCGGTCCCGGAAGCAAGTAGATGAGTTTTTCATCCTGCTCGATTTTGAGTCCCGGCGCGCTGCCGTGCGGATTGGGCAACACGATTGCGCCACGCGGGACGAGCGCCTGGCGTTCATTATTGGGGGTCATCTTGAAACCCCGGCTCTCCATACGCTGGCGCAGGTTTTCGAGAATTTCATAATCCAGTTTGAGTTGCCGGTTGGTGACCCGCGAAAAGACTTTGCGCGTCACATCATCTTCCGTAGGCCCAAGCCCGCCGGTCGAAATAATAATATCTGAACGTTGTAAAGCGTGGGTGATGACGTCTTCCATAATCGCTTCGTCATCGCCGACGATGGTTTTCAGATGCACTTCGATACCGATGGCATTCAATCGTTCGGTGAGCCACAGCGAGTTGGTATCGACTCTAAACGGGGTGAGCATTTCCGAACCGATGGCAAGTATTTCTGCTTTCAACATAAGGTTTTCCTAAGTTCAAATAATTTTCTTTGGGTGCAGGGCGATCAACAGCCGCGCCGCTTAAATCAAATATCCGCTTATTGGCGTGAGCTTGGTTGATACAATCCTCTTTCAATGATGTAACGCGCAACCGCGTCGGGGACAAGTCCGGCAATAGGTGTTTTATTTTCGAGGCGACGACGAACTTCGGTTGCCGATTGTTCGCCGTAGGTTTTCGGGAAATCCAGAAACGCAATGCGAACGGCAAATTGCGCGGGTACGAATTTTTCAACCAGCGAATGAAAATCGTTTCGATTGGCGTTCAGGCGACTTGCAACAATCAAACGAGATTGTGCGAGCAGATAGGAGAGCGCCAGGTTGCGGTTTGCAAAATTTCTGTGATAAAGCCGTGTGTATTTGTCTTCCGGGTCAAGCACGCGCTCAAAGGTATCGAAGCCGAGGATGAAGTGCAACTCGGTTCCCGCGTCATAATGCGCGCGAAGGGCGTCGAGTTTATCAACAAAAAAAGCGTGCGAAGAGACCGCGATGGAGGTTTGCGCGTTTTCATTAAAAACCAACTCAAGCATTCGCAAGCGGTCAGCGATGGCGCATTCGTATTCGCTTTTATCGGCATTTGCGATTCCGGCAAGCGCGATGATTGCATCAAGCGAAAAATCAACCTTCGCTTGTTGCATAAGCTCAAGGTGGGCTGTGGTGACCGGATTAAAAGAAGCCGCAAAGATGCCTAAGCGTTGCGGTTTGATGGGCGCTTTTTTGATAAATTGAATAACTGGTTGTTCAGCGTGCCGAGCGGTTTCAATCGCCTGTTCGAGATTTCCCATCCAATGCAGTTTATACGAGGTGCAAGAGATGAGCCAACCAGACAAGCAGAGCGGCGTAAATTCCGGCGAGCACATCATCAGCCATCACGCCGAGTCCGCCATGAAAATTTTCGAGTTTGCGAATCGGGTAGGGCTTGGTAATGTCAAATAAACGAAACAACAAAAATGCCAGGACGATATTGAGCCACGAAGGCGCAAGCGCGACCGGCACCAGAGCGATGAATTGCCCGCAGATTTCATCAACGACGATTTGACCGGGGTCGTCCAAGCCTGTCGCTTTGCAGACGCGATTTGCAGCCCAGACACCGGCTGCGAAACTCACTAGACTCATTAGTGAAAAAAGAATCAGCAGAATTTGCGGAGATAACGGCAAAGCAACTGCCGCTACAAAAACCAACACACTTTCAATTGCCCCAAAGGTGCCCGGGGCTTTCGGCATAAGCCCCGCGCCAAACCCTGTTGCTATCAAATAAGCAAAACGGTCTATGGCATTGAAAGTTTTGAATTGAATGCTGGTGTGTTGGTTCATGAATTTGTGTCAGGCGTATTTTAATAGATGAAAATCATAATCGGCTGTTGTTGTACTGCCTATTTTATTTTTTCAAATCTTGCCCCGTTAAATCGCCATAATTCGGTTTGTTTTTCTATTCGCGTGATTTTGTCAGCTTTTACGGTGCAATCGGCATCATCGTTTTTATCAAAGCAATGCGTTACGGTTTTACGGATTTCATAATCATAAAATTTTGAGTTCAGGCGTAGAGGAGAAAGCTCGGACACCGATTTCACAACCTCGTACTGTGGATTTTCGCCTGGATACCTTCTTTCGACAACCGATTCGCTGAAAACCTCACGCAACTTATCGCCTTCGATTCTATAAAGCGACAGATAGACATCCCAAGTACGCGCAGGTAACCACATATGTTCAACGCGGAAACCTATCAACATCTCGTTGTCAGTGAGTTTATATGGCGCAAGGTCTAACGAGACGATAGGGTCATGACCGGTATAATAAATTGCATCCGTTCTATCTCTGGAAAAATCAGAGGGCATAGATTGGTTTGGCGGTTGTTTGGCAACGACAACCAATTGATTACCTGCTCTTTTGAGCACAACTAATGTTGCAAATATTCCGCAATTCCCGCACAAGTCTTTAAAATAATGGTCTGCTCCAGCAATATCTATGAGCGCCACTAAGTGTTCCTGCCCCTTCACTCTCCACAAACGCGCTTGATTGATACGAACCAATGAAGGCTGATTATTTTCATTCAAACGTGATGAAATTCTTCCCGTTTGAATGTCATAATCAGAAAACGTTTTCTTTAACACATCATCGTTTGAAAATGCGACAAAAGCGCCAGGTAGTTTTATCGGTTTAGGTTTTGCGCCGACCTCATCTTCGTTCCGGGCAAAAGATGGATTGCCGAACGAAAGCAACATCAACACATAAAAAATAGCCACCACCCTTTCGAGAGCGCCGGGCACGTTCGGGGCTTTCGGCATAAGCCCCGCGCCAAACCCTGTTGCTATCAAATAAGCAAAACGGTCAATTGGTTGGAAAAGCCTTGGTTGGATTAGCTCTTGTGGTCGGTTGGTTCCCATGTTTTTACCATAACGGTTTTACGGACGAAGATTGAATCTTGCTATCCCGACTGATAACCGGCGCTCCCAGAAAAAGTCCGGTTGCCGCAATGATACGGTCTGGCAAATCAGGAACTTCTGAACGGGCAATCAGTCGCATAGCTTTAACGACGTTGCTGTCCAAAGGAATTTCCACAAACAGCGAATTCGGCATATTTAAAGCATCAATGACACGGTCAAAGGCGGCAGAATCAATACGCCCTTTTTCGATAAGATAAACCATCTCATCTAAGGTTACGGAAGAGATGGCGATTTGCTCGCCATCCGTTTCTGCTTTATCCATCAATGCACCTGCCGTTTGGGTATCAGCAATCGCACAAATCATCGCTTGTCCTCTGCAAAAGATGCCCACATTTCGTGCTGAACTTCATCAATCTCTTCTGTGGAAGGAGCCGCGCCCAAATCCGCAAGCAAGCCCCGCATACGAACCTGGCGTTCAGGCAATTCGGGCTTTTCCACGTGTTCAAGGAATTTTTCGATAGCCGGAGCCAGACGCGCAATTAAACGCGCTTGGTCAACAGGTGGAAGTTGTTGTGCCATTGCCAATGCCTGTTCAAATGTTGAGTCGTCGACGCTCATAAGCTCCCCTTTGATTTAAATGATTCGCGCAATTATATCGTATTCGTGGGCTTCGGTGATTTCAACGGTGACGAAATCGCCGGCGCGAATGTCCGCCTCTTCGGGTATATCGTTGATTAATACGCAGCCGTCAATTTCCGGCGCTTGCGATTGCATGCGACCTTCAAGCAGTAAATCGCTCTCTTTCGATTTGCCTTCAAGCAGGACTTGCACGCGCTTGCCAACTAAAGCTTTGTTCTTGCGTTTGGAAATTTTCGCCTGCGCTTTCATTAAAATCTTTTCGCGCTTTTTTGCCACTGAATGCGGCACTTTGTTGTCGATTTCAAACGCCGGAGAGTTCTCTTCATCCGAATAGGTGAAAACGCCGACGCGGTCAAATTGCATGGCGTTGACGAATTCGACGAGTTCCTGAAAATCCGCGTCAGTCTCGCCGGGAAAGCCGACAATGAAGGTGGTGCGCAGCGCCACCCCCGGCACCCGTTCGCGGATGCGTTTGAATAATCGTTCATAAGACTGGCGATTGCCGCCGCGCCGCATCAACTTCAATACATTGCTGCTCGCGTGTTGCAAAGGGATGTCGAAATATTTGCAGACGTTTGGATGTTCAGCCATCACCCGCAATAGTTCATCGCTGATGGCAGTCGGGTAACAATATAAAAACCTCACCCACTCGATGCCTTCGACATTGGCGATGGATTCAACCAGTTGCGCCAAGCCGTCTTTTAAAGCCAGGTCGCTTCCGTATGCGGTGGTGTCCTGCGAAATCAAAACGATTTCTTTGACGCCTTGCGCCGCGAGAATTTCAACTTCGCGCAAAATGGATTCCGGCGACCGGCTGCGAAATACGCCGCGCAGTTTCGGAATAATGCAAAAGGCGCAGGTGTGGTCGCAGCCTTCGGCAATCTTCACATACGAACTGTAAGGCGCGGTGGCGCGAAGTCTGGGGGTGGTTTCGTCGTAAAGAAAAAGTTCAGGCGCGGTGCGCCCTTCGCTGTAAATCGGCAACGGTTTTGCGCCATTCGGTTTGACGATTGAGGTGATTTCCGTCAGTTGATTGACGCCAATCAATGCATCAATTTCGGGAATCTCTTTTTGCAACTCTTCGTGATAGCGTTCGACCAGACAGCCCGCGACGATGAGTTGCTGGGCTTTGCCGGATTTTTTGAATTCCGCCATTTCCAGAATCGTTTCAACCGATTCCTGTCGCGCCGAATCAATAAACCCGCAGGTATTGACCACCAACACATCGGCGTCCTGTTGATTGTGGGTGAGTTCATAGCCTTGCTGTGCGAGCAGCCCCATCATCACTTCGCTGTCAACGAGATTTTTGGGACAACCGAGACTGACCATGCCGATTTTTTTCTTTTGCGTCATGAAACTTCCTTTATAGGTAAAGACACTTTTCCGCTTTCGCGCGCGTTGCCAAGACTAAGGTTTGCGGTCAGAGACCGCTTCCTCAACAGCTTGTGACCATCGCAAACGGCTTTAGTTGCGAATCAACGATGATACACCGATTTTACAGGGTTTTTCTAGGAAGTCTCACGCACCCTCTTTGAAGAGAAAATTGTCGCTGTGATAAGATGACAAAACCGTTGAAGCGTTGGGGAGTTGAAGGAGAAGTTTTATATGTCTCGTTTGCTCAACCGGTCATCTGTTTTAATCGTTGCTGCCGGTTTATTCATCTCTCTTAGTGCGCCTCTGCCTGCTCAAACTCAGAATAAGCCCAATCAATCTCTGCCACCCTCGCCGATGAGCGCTCCTGAACATTCGATAACCAGAGACAATGTGCCGGTGGATTACTTGAATAAGGCTCGCGCCGAGGCTGCTAAAGCCCAGGTTGAAGAAAATATCGAAAAACTTTCACAGGTGCCTCCCGAGATAAATGAAAAGCCGTTGACCGATGAGCAAAAAAAATATCTCGCGGGTTCCGCTGAAGACCGTTTGCAATACGCTCAATTCCTCAAACAATCCAACACCGGGTTGATTCGACTGTTACCCAAAGTCGATTACGAAACGTCGCTTACGGTATCGGCAACTGCGCCTGAGCAAGCAATGCCAATTCGCGGCGGCGGGGCGTTTTATTCTTTCGGCAAGAAGACCCATGTTTACGGCTTCTGGTCTGATTTAGGTTTGCAGGAAAATATTTTTCTCACCCAAGTCACCAGATTATCGCTGGGACTTTTCACAGCCCTCGGTGATGTGGCGCTTGAAAGCGTTACCTTACAAACATCGGGCGTCGAGTATTTGCATAAACTAAACGTTCCCACACGCTATTCCGAAGCTTCAGCCGAAGCCAAACGCTATGCCGCAGGTTTTAAAGAAGGCAACTTCAGTTACCGGTCAGGGATTCGCGTTGTGCCCGGCATTACTTATGTATTGCGCTCTATAACCTACAAACGCCCGGACTTCATCCGATTTATTCCGGGAACCACCATCACCATCAGTCCATTCAACCCTTATCAGGGAGCCGACATCATCGTCGCTTTCCGGGTCATTCGTCAGGAAGAGAGCGGCGCAGTGACCATCCTCTGGAAACGCCTGAAAAAATCTTCTGCACCGGAAATGAAAAGAGATAAGAAATAATAGTTAATCCAGGTTGCGGGTTCGTTGAACTAGCGGAGATTAGCCAGCGGTGCAACTGCCGGAATGTGAAGCCTGAGATTTTTGCGCCCCTTCAGTGCCAATGCCATTAAGTTAAGGAGAATTACTTACCGGGAGCGCGGACGTCCACGTCCGCGCTCCCAGTCTTAACTTAATGGCATTGCCCTTCAGGGCGCGCGAGCTTTAACTGGCTCATTGACCTGTGGCTGCACCACAGGTTAATTTCCTTTGCCCCTTTGGAGCAATGTCGTTTTGTGAGCAACTGGCAACTTGGATTAGTTAATGATGCTGAATCAGGTTGCACAGCAACCGCTCCGTTTCAAACGGTTTGGTGGTCTTTAGACGGTCGGTCTGAGCCGATTGATTGAAACCTTATCGCGGTTTGATGTTTTCGCAATTGCCGCCGCGCACACGGTCTTCGATGCAACGCATGAGGTCGTCTTCCAAAACCCCCTTGGAGTTCAACTGCACCCATTCGTTACCGGTGAAGCTATCGACCATACCTTCAAATTTACAATGGACGCTGACCTGCGATTGTCTGGGCGATGCCGGAGCGATTTGAATGCGTAACACATAACGCCCCCTTGACCAGTTCTGCACATTGGCGGCTGGCACGTCGCAATAATGTTCCAACTGGCTACGGGTGGTGGTGCCTTTGATGAAGATGACGGGTTTGCTGATTATGGTGCATTCGCCGGTCAATTGATTGCAATCTTCTTTATCGAGCGGTATCTCGCGCGCCTCAAACATCTGTTTGGTCGAAGTTATGATTTCGTCACGCGGCGCTCCCATCATATAAGGATTGGGCAGGCGTTGTTCGGATTTCGGTCTTTGCAGTTGGATTTGCGCCTGAATCGTGAATGCGATAGAAAACAGAATAAATGCTGCGCACACCATTTGAATCAGTCGTAAAGTGCTTCTGAGATGCTTCATCAATGAACCTTCCTCTTCAATATGAATTCGCTATAAACGACAGCACGGGGATTTCATGCCCTGATGATTAGTAATCAAAAGAATACCTGACAAAAGCTTTTCTTAAAAGTTATAATGACCCAATCAAAATTTGACAGCGTTCTCCCTGTGTCCCCTTTGATTTGATAGTTTATGGCACATTCAATTTCGCAAAAAATAAATAAAACACTGCTGATTTTTGTCTTCATGATATTCGCCTGCGCCGCTCTGGTCGGCGTCAATGCCAGTTCAGTGCCGCCAGGCAAAGCATCACCCGATTCGCAAGCGATTTTATTTCGGCGCGGCGCAATCGACACCCGCGCCCAGGCGCATCTCGACACGTCACGTGAAGACCGACTCGCGCTGCAAAAAAATATCGCTACACAGGGCTTCGCAGCGCGAAAACAATTGCGCATCGTGCAATTTGTAGATGCGATTCGTCCCGACTGGTTTCAACAACTCAAAGCCACCGGCGCAGAAATTATCGCTTATATTCCGCACAACGCTTATCTGATTCGCGGTGATGAAATGGAAATGGCGCGAGTCGCTGAACTCGATGCGCAAGAGGCTGCCGACGATGCGCGACCGCTTCGCTGGATGAGCCGCCTGCAACCGCTACAGAAAATCGCCCCGGAACTCGACGCGAGTTTACAGGGTAATGCCAGTAATGATGCCCGCGTCACTATCGAACTCATCGCCGCGCCGGAAGCTCAAGACGACCTCGAATACATCCAAGCCATCGCGAAAAATGTGGACGCCCTAACAACCCCGCAAAAATTTTTACACTATCAAATTATTTCAGCGATTGTTCCAGCAGGTGAACTGGTAAAGATTGCCGCGCTTGATGAAGTGGTGTTTGTTGAGCCTGCCGCCAGTTTCACTTTGCACGATGAACGGAGTCTGCAAATCATCGCCGCAAATTTAAATGAGGGGCGCACGGAACCGACAACGGCAGGCTATTTAAATTGGCTTGCCGAAAAAGGGTTGAATACACAGGGCGATTTCATCATCGACGTAGCTGATTCGGGCGTAGACCGGGGTTCGCTGTTGCCGACCCTTTTGCATCCCGATTTTCTCGACGCGCAGAATCAAAGCCGCATCGTCTATGTGAAAAACTACACCGCGAACAGCGAAGACATCAGAGGACATGGCACACTGGTCGCCTCGATTATCTGCGGCAACGGGGCTGATGGTATGCAAGACGACGCAGGCTATTTGTATGGTTTGGGGGTTGACCCGCAAAGCCGCATCGGTTCTTCGCGCATCTTTACGGATAACGGATTGCAACCGGCAAATTTGAATTTCACTAATGTGATTTCCGCTGCTTATGCAGCCGGGGCGCGCATCTCGAATAACAGTTGGGGCACGAGTTTAAACGCTTATGACATCATTTCTCAACAATACGATGCGCTGGCGCGTGACGCGCAACCTGCGGTTTCAGGAAATCAGGAAATGCTGTTTGTGTTCTCGGCAGGTAATGACGGAGCCGGTGGTCGCGTTAGTTCACCCGGCGCTGCAAAAAATGTTTTGTCGGTTGCCGCAAGTGAAAATTACCGACCCACGGGATTGGATTCATGCAATAACGACGGGCTTGGCGGCATCGGTCCCGATGGCGCGGACAGTGCGCAGGATATTCTGCGTTTTTCATCCGGGGGACCAACCGCTGATGGTCGCGCCAAACCTGACCTTGCTGCACCCGGCACCCACGTTCACGGCGCGGCTTCGCAATCACAAAACTTTTTCGGGTTGGGGCTTTGTCCGGGCGTGCCGATTTTTCAACCTGCCGGGCAACAACTCTACACCTGGTCTTCGGGAACATCGCTTGCCGCGCCGCACGTCACCGGAGCCGCCGGGTTGCTGAGAAAATATTTTGCGCAGAACAACCTGCTCGGCAACAACCATGCGCCGTCGCCGGCGATGACCAAAGCTTTTCTCATCAATGCCGCTTCGTATATGAACGGCGAAAATGCTGGAGGCAATTTACCGCAAGCGCGACAGGGCTGGGGGCTTTTGAATCTGGCGCAAACCTTCGATGCGACCACGCGCAAACTCATTGATCAAACGGAACGCTTTACGGCAAGCGGACAGGTTTATGAATTGCGCGGCTCGCTTGCTGACCGCACCAAACCTTTGCGCTTGACCCTTGCGTGGACGGATGCGCCGGGCGCGCTTCTCGGTGCGGTACTGGTTAATGATTTGGACTTGGAAGTGAAGGTTGGCGATGCGACCATTTATCGCGGCAATAATTTTTCCGAAGCCTTTTCAATTGCCGATGGCGAAGCCGACCATTTGAATAATGTTGAAAGCGTTTTCATCAAACCTGAACTGATACCGGAAGGCGTAGCAGGCAATTTCACGATTACAATTCGCGCTGCCAATATCGCAGGCAATGGCGTACCGGGAAACGATAGTGAATTGGATCAGGATTTTGCGCTGGTGGTTTACAACATCGCCGACCCTGTCCCTGATGTGCCGCCGCCGCCGAAAAAACCTGTGATTGCGAATGTAACCTATGTCAAAAAACTGCTGACCATCACGGGACAGGATTTCACTGCTGCCGCGCAAGTTGAAATCAATGGGAAAATCATTGAAATGCCTTTTGTTTTCGATGCCGCGACCAATTCGCTGAGCATTCGCCTGAAAGCCAAGAAACTCAAACTGATTTCCGACACCGATAATCAAATCGTTGTGATTGAAAATAATCAACGTTCACAACCCTTCACGATTCGCGTTTAACCACGACTTAAAGTCTGAACCAATCTGCCGGTGCGCCGTTTAAACGCTTATCAGTAACTTCAACCCAAAAGAGGAGAGAATATATGCGGCGCATCATCTTCATTTCAACTGCTGGATTAATTTTGATATTTGTCATCGGCGTGACCGCCAACACAGTTTTCCAAAAGAGCAAAGACGCGGCGGCATCCACAGAAGCGGTTGCCGCAGAGCAATGGGAATATTTAGTCGTTCAAGGCGGCACCACCAACCTTTCATCTTCGACCAGCGCAACCATGCGCAAAGAAAATATTGGCGCTTTTCGTGAAGCGTTCCCACTGGAATCAAACCTGGATAAGTTAGGCGAGAAGGGTTGGGAATTGGTAACCGTCTATGGCTCACAAGGCGATCCGGTCTATTTTTTCAAACGCAGAAAATGACTACAGCGGTTTGCCAAACCATTCTAAGGTTGAGCAAACGGTCTTTGACCACGATTGCTAAACCGAGATACAAGAGGTTGGTTCACTCGATGTTGAAAAAATGCCGATAAACCGGGCTTATTCTTAATGTGTCGTGTACCAATCTTCTGCATTCCGGTTTAGATGAAGGTTGTTGAGAGAGCGGTCTCTGACCGCGATTTCCCAACGACGCGGTCAAAGATTGCTGTCTCAACAAAGTCAAAGTAAAGCCAGTCGCAAATTCCTCTAACTTTGCGAAGCCAGTGCGGCGACTAATCGCGGCGCTTGATTGGGGAGTTCTTTTGAGAGCAACTCCTGCACTTCATCGGCGGATGCGAGTTTCAAGGCTTTGGTCATCAACTCGCGCACACTGGAGCAATCGATGGTCGCGAGCGCATTTTTGATCAGCGGAATCGAGGTCGGCACCATGCTCAGGGTGCGCACGCCAAGCCCAACCAAAGCAATCGCCTGCACAGGGTCTGATGCCATCTCGCCGCAAACTTCCAGGGGTTTATTTTCCGCTTCGGCAACCCGCACCAGATGCGCCAGTGTCCTCAGCACTGCCGGATGAAACGGTTGATAAAGATGCGCAACGCTTTCATTGGCGCGGTCAACCGCCAGGATATACTGAATCAAATCATTCGTCCCTACGCATAAATAATCGGATTCGTGGGCAAACAAATCCGCCATCATCGCGGCAGCGGGTACTTCAATCATTACCCCGAGTTTGGTGTTGGGATTATATTTGACGCGCTCGTTTTTGAGGTCGCGCTTGACCTCTTCAATAATTTTTTTGGCTTCTCTCAGTTCATTGATGGTCGTGACCAGCGGCAAAATGACTCGCAAATTGCCCTGCATATTGGCGCGAAAAATGGCGCGCAACTGGGTTTTGAAAATTTCCTGCACCCTGAGCGATAGACGAATCGCCCGCATACCGAGCGCCGGGTTGGCTTCGCCTTCAAACCCTTGCAGTGAAAGTTTATCGCCGCCCAAATCAAAAATGCGAATGCTTGCGCCCGCGTCGCCTGCCGATTCGGCAAGCCAGGAATAGAGCAGACATTGCTCTTCTTCATCGGGCAAATTCGGCAAACGATTTAAAAACATGAATTCCGAACGATAAAGCCCGATGCCCTCTGCGCCAAATAACGGCAGCGAAACAATCTCATTCGGGAGTTCAAGATTGGCGCGCAATTTAATGCGAACCCCATCAATGGTCATCGTCGGTTCGGCGACTCTGGTTGCCGAATTAGTGGGGCGTTTCGCTTCGTGCTCGCTCTTTTCGAGATAATCGCGAATCAACGGTTTGGTCGGACGCAGGATGACTTCGCCTGCGGTTCCATCAATCACCATTGCGTCGCCGGTTTTGATTTTCAGGGTGATGTCATGCAGACCGACGACCGCCGGAATATTTAAAGCTCTGGCGATAATTGCCGAATGCGAAGTGAGTCCGCCGGAATTTGTGGCAAAGCCAAGCACATTATTGAAATTGAGTTCAGCAACCGTCGAAGGCAATATGTCTTCGGCTACGAGGACAACCTTTTCATTCAATTCCTCCGGGTTGAATTTGGTGTGACCCGACAAGATGTTAATGAGGCGCGCGGCAACATCTTCCAAATCGGTCGAGCGTTCGCGAAGATAGGAATCCTGCACCTGTTTATAGGCGCTGACGATGCGGTCGGTTACGGCGCGCACCGCCCATTCGGCATTGATTTTTCGGGCGCGGATTTCCTGTTTGAGTTCCGCTTGAAAGCGTTCATCTTCGAGCATCATCAAATGCGAATCAAGAATGTAAGAATGTTCGATGCCGAGTTCGCGCACCAGTTTTGAGCGTATCTCTTCGAGTTGCGCGCGCGCTTCCGTGATGGCATCGCGCAGGCGGCGGACTTCGCTGCGCACCTGATTGCTCGATACCACCACATAAAAAATTTGCTGGCGGCCTTTTTCATCAAGACGCAGAGCGCGACCCACGGCAATTCCCGAACTTGCCGCAAGTCCCTGCATTCTGACATCTCGTTGAGTGGGTTTTTTGATAGGGGAAGATTCGTTAGAAAAGTCCATCCGACACCTCTTCGCCGAAACGGTCTTCAACTATTTTTACCAGCGCGTCGGCAGCGCGTTCTTCATCTGCGCCATCGGTTTGAATGATAAGCGTCGTGCCGTTTGATGCGGCTAACATCAACACATCGAGAATGGATTTGCCATTGGCGATTTCTTCTTTGTCATCGCGTTGTAGTTGAACTTTACTGGTAAATTGCGCAGCACATTGTACAAACCTTGCGGCAGCTCTGGCGTGCAGTCCCAAACGATTTTTGATTTTTACAGTGCGCTCTTGCATCAGTAGGCAGAAAGCAGCAGGCAGCAGGCAGTTATAAAATTTCTTCCTTGAATTACTTTTCCAATTTCCTCGCCAAAGAGAGTATAAACCTTAAACGAAAAGACTGCCTACTGCTTTCTGCCTACTGTCTGCTAATTCATGGTTCGCGGGTCGGCGGCGTCGCGTAGCCCGTCGCCTAAAAAATTCCAAGCCATTACTGCAATGAAGATGCAAACGCCCGGCAATAAAACCCAGGGGAAATCCTGTAGGAAACGAATGTCGTTGGCGTCTTTTAACATATTGCCCCAACTGGCTTCGGGTTCCTGAATGCCGACGCCCAGAAACGACAGGGCGACTTCGCTTAAAATATAAAACGGCACCGAAAGCGTCGCCGTGACGATCACAAACGAAAAAGTGTTCGGCAGAATGTGACGAATGATGATGCGCATATTGCTAAGTCCCAAAGCCCGCGCTGCCGTCACATAATCCTGCTCTTTAATGGATAAGACCATGCCGCGAATCACCCGCGCTTCGGTTGCCCAGCCGATGAATGCCAGAATAATCACGATGACCAGATAGATTTGCGTTGAACTGAAAGCGGTGCCGAAAGTTTGCCGCAAAATCAGAATGAAATAGAGACTCGGAAGCGCAAGCAGAACTTCGACGCCGCGCATCAACAGGAAATCAATCGCGCCGCCGAAATATCCGGCAATGCCGCCAATCAACATGCCAATAATAGTTGAGATGACGATGCCGACAATGCCGATGGATAAAGAAATCTGCGCCCCGTAAAGCAACCTTGAGAGCATATCCTGTCCGAGTTTGTCTGACCCGAATAAAAAGATGCGTCCCGGTTCATCAACCCCGAATAGATGAATGTTGGCGCGAATCATCCATAAAATGTGATAGCTATCGCCGCGCACCAAAAAGCGTATCGGATATTTTTTGGTGGTGTCTTCGCGATAGGTTTTCAGTTGCAGGTCTTCGGGAATGATGCTGTAAACAAACGGTCTTTGAAACTTGCCTTGCTCGTCGAAAAAGTGAATGCGGGTTAGCATCGGCGCGTGAAAAGGCAAATCGTGGTCGGCGGTGTCATATTTATAAGGCGCGAAAAAACCGGCAAAAATCGCTAAAAAATAAAATACGGTCAGAAGATAAAATCCTGTCATCGCCAACCGGTTGCGCCTCAGTTTCATTAAGATGATTTGCGACGGTGAGCGACTGATGACACGCGAGGCGCTTTCGCCTGCATCAACCAGTTGTGTTGACGATTCGGCGAGTTTGATTTCTTCCAATATATTCGGGTCGCTCATAATTTGCTTTCACCGGAGCAGTTTGTGAGTAGTTACGGGTCGCGGTCAGAGACCGCTCCTTCAACATCCTTTCAGTAATTCAAATTCAATTCCTTTCTGCTCTTATTCCAGCCGGATGCGCGGGTCAATCAGAGCAAGTAAAATGTCTGCGACGAGATTGCCGATGACGAGCATAATCGTCAGCATGGTGACTGCCGCCATCACCACCGGCTCATCTTTTTTAATCAGGGCGTCATAAATCAAAGTGCCAAGTCCGGGCCAACTGAAAACATACTCGGTAAGCAAAGCGCCCGAAAACAGATACGCCAGCGAAAAACCAAACAGCGTAATCAACGGATTGATGGCATTGCCGAGCGCGTGGCGAAAGATGATGCGCCGCCGGCTGAGTCCTTTGGCTTTTGCCGTGCGAATGAAATCCTGCGACAAGGTTTCAATCATTTCGCTGCGCATCTGACGCATATACTGCGCAACACCAATCGTGCCCAGCACCATGCAGGGCAAGACCATATGCCAGAGGGTATCCAGGATTCTTTCTCCCGCGCTCATATAATCCCAGTTGACCTGGTCGTGAATGCCGCCAACCGGAAAGAGTTTGGTTTTTGCCGCAAACAGCAAGGCAAGCAGAGAGAAAAAGACGCTCGGAATTGACAGACCGAAATAGGAAATGAACCCCGACAATTTATCTATCCAGCGATTGCGATAGACACCCGCGAGCACCCCGAAAGGAATCGCCAGAAGCCAGGAAAAAATCAATGCCGAACCTGTAAGCAACAAAGTATTGAGTACCCGCTCACCGATTAACGAAGTGACTGGCACGCGCGAAGCGTAGGAAAATCCCAAGTCACCTTTGAGCGCAGGCATCAACCAGTACCAGTAACGTTCAAAAATATTCTGACTGTCGAGATGATAGATTTGCTCCATGCGGCGGATGTAATCGGGCGAGATGGTGGGATTGAGCCTGAGTTCATCGAAAAAATTTCCCGGCGACAACACCAGCATCGCACTAGTGATGAAGGTGACGACGATGATTAACGGGATAGCTGCAAGCAGCCTTCGCAGAATAAAGGTTTTCATTAGCCAATAGTCGGTAGCCGGTAGTCGGTGGTCAGTAGTCGGTAGCCGGTGGTCAGTAGCCGGAATTTAAAACATGAATATTACAGTGAATCATTCAATGATTACTTTTCAAATCAAACACCGGCTACCGACTACTGACCGCCGACTACTTCTTGATGTAAAGCTCTTCGCTGTTCCAGGAGAATTTCGGGTCTAAAGGACTCGGTAGCACATTGCCGAATTTGTTTTTATAAGCGATGCCGACTTTTTCGGCAACCGTGTTGATTTCCGCCATCTGTTCTGACCAGATGCGCTGGGCTTCGGCAAACAGTCGTTTGCGTTCAGTCTGGTCGGCGGTTTCGTCAATCTTTTCTATCAACTCATCAATACGCGCTTCCCATTCGGTTGATGGCGATTTCTGCAAAGGGAAAAACGAGTGATTTTGCGCCGATGATAAAAGCGTATTTTTGACATTTGGCGGACCCGGCGGCACGCCCGTACTCCAACCGAGAACAATCGCATCGAACATGAAGGTTGAACTGAGGGCTTCGCGAATCACTTTCATATCCGATGGATTGGAAATGGCTTTGATGCCGACATCCTGAAAATTTTTCACGATGAATGCCGCGGTGCTGACACGCTGTGAATTGCTGGCATTGGTGGTGATATTGATTCCAACTGTGTGCCCTTCGCCGTCTTCCAGAAAGCCATCGCCATTGGTGTCTTTGAGTCCGAGTTCCGCAAGCAGCTGTTTGGCGAGGTCTTTGTTATACGGGTATTTCATGATGTCGTCGGAATACCAGGTTTTATCGCCGGGCGTGATGATGGAATAAATCGGCACCGCGCGACCGGCAAACACCGTATTGGCTAAACCCTCGCGGTCAATCGCAAAGGAGAGCGCCTGACGGAATTTTTGATTGCGATAGAGTTTGAGTTTCCAGGCTTCAACATAAGGTTTGCCGGTTTTCGGATTAGTGCCGGTGTTTTGATTCAAGGTAATCCAGTTGGGATTGAGCGAAATGCCGATGTCTTCGACTTTGACTTCGGGGCTTTCCATCTTTTGAACCAGAGTGAATTCCGCGGCGCGCACTCTATCCATGACATCGATTTCACCGGCTTGGAATTTCGCGGTGAGGGCATTGAAATCTTTGGCAATCACGAAAATGATGCGGTCAAGATATGGAAGGCGCTGTCCCTGTTTATCGACTTTCCAGAAATAAGGGTTGCGTTCGAGGACGACACGTTGACCGGAGGTATATTCTTTAATGCGGAAAGGTCCAAGACCGACGACATCTTTCGGGTCATCGCTGATTTTCATGGCGTCATTGAATTTGCCTTCGCGCCAGGCTTGCTCCCATTTGTGTTTGGGAATTAACCAGAGGTTGAAAATCGAATCGAGAAATGCGCCGTTGGATTTCGTGAGTTTAAAACGCACCGTGTGGTCATCAATCTTCTGCAATTCGGGATAGGTCGCTTTGCCGCTGGCGTCTTTGCCTTCGGTGAAAATATCGCGAATCGGGGTTTGCACGCGCTCATCTTTAATCACCTCATAGGTGAATAAAACATCATCGGCGGTAAACGGTTGACCGTCAGACCAGCGCACCCCTTTTCTGATATAGAATGTCCACTCTTTGGCATCGGGCGAGGCTTCGTATTTTGTGCAGACGCCCGGGTCATAATCCGGCGGATTCGCGCCATTGCGATAATCGACCAGACAGCGAAAGACGTGATACCAGAGCACGAAAGTCGAAGGCACATCATCGGCGGTGACGATGTTGAATTTTTGCATATCATCGGGCGAAGCCATCACCAGTTGTCCGCCGTAGGTGCCCGTTTCGCCTGGAAATTGATAAGCTTCTTGCGGCGTTTCACCCTCGAAGGGAGGATTGGGCGCGTTCGTGCTTTTAGGTGGTTTTGGACTACAGGACGCACAAGATGCAGCAAATATCAGTAGAGCGATGAGAATTGTATAGAGCGATTTTTTCATGAACTCCCTCCGAGAGAACTTATCAGTATATCGGGGACGCATTAATTGAGGCTTGCGCGAATGCATAAAGAAATATCATGGCTTGGATTGCATAAACAAGCGATGAAACGACAAACCGGAGGGGCAGCCGCTGATGAGGGAAAATCAATAGAATCAGGATACAGGATTCAGGATTCAGGGAAAGGAAAGTATGAAGTAGGAACGATGAACGATGAACAAAAAGAATTTCACCTTGTTCATCGTTTAACATTCCGCCTTCATCGTTTCTTCTGCCTGTATCCTAAATTCTTTTACCAGTGTTCGCGAATCATTTTTGGAAAGACTTTGAATACGCTAAAGCCTCTGCCCGTCAATCCTAAAAGAACCAAGATGCCCGCCCACACGAAATAGAGGATGGTGATGGTTTCTTTACCGATGCGCGCCAGATTTTCTATAGCGGTGGCGCTCACGGAAAGCAGCCCGCCAACCTGCACGGCAAAAGCATTATGTTCAACGCCCGGATCGAGGGGTTTTTCAAAACCCGATAAAACAAATTGTATGAGCCACAGCAAAAATAGCAAAAGGGCTTCCCACCATGAAAATCGCATATTGGAAAGCAGCAATGCGCCAAGCAACGATTGCCCGATGGTCATTATAATTTCAACTCTTTGATGATGGTCGAAAATAATGGTGCCGTTTTGTCCGAGCGCCCACACATAAGCGATGGGAATCATTGCCACCAGCATCGTCCATTGATTGATGTTGGAACTGACCATATTCATCACCGCCATCGGCGCTGTAGAGACTCTGCGCGCCCAGTTGAAGGCGGAAACCTTTTCGGGAAATTCCGATAGAAACGGCGCAACCCATTGCACGAATACGAAGGTTGAAATGCCTAAACCGAGGGCGATGGATTTCAGGCTTTCGAGAAACGGATGTGCCGCGAAATAGAGAATCAAGCCGCCGCCAATGAAAAGTCCGGTAATGAGCAAATTTCGGGTCAGCCGTTTTTGCGCGATGATATAACGCGGCACGCGGTCAAGGTCTTCGACGCTCTCTTCGCTTTGCGGTGGAATTTTATTTAAAAAGAAAAGATAGATACCATAGATGATTGTCAAAATCGCTGAATCGATTAAATTGAGCGTGCCTTTCCACCAGACGATGAAAAAGTAAAGGATGCAAACGAGTAAAAAAATCACCTCAACCGAATGTTCATCATCGAGTTCAATACCGTCCAGTTTATTGCCATCGCCTTTGCGTTTAAAGAATGATGCCGTGGCGTAGATCATCGGCCAACCGAGTCCGACCAGCAGTCTTAAACTGCCGGTAAAATTTGCGGTCATCAGCGCCGTCGCGTGCGCTGCTTCCTGCGAATCGGGACTGGCTAGAACGGTTTTACCGGCTTGCCAGGCAATCACCGCTTCGACGGCAAATTCCGGCAAGGTTTGCAACCACGCGAGAATGGCAAGCGCAAGCCCCTGAGAGATGAAAAATTGCGCGGCTTCGGCTGCCCAGGCGATTAAAACCGCAGACCCCAGCACCGATGGAAACGTCCACAGCGCCGACACCGCACCCTGCGCAAAAGCGACGGTTTTAGTAATCGGTTTTACGAGAAATTTAAAAAGCGTAAACGTTGACATGTTGATTTGAGGGTTATGACTCCATTATTAGAATTCACCGGTTAAATGGTTGCTGAAGAAGACTGAGACAAAACAACACTGAGGCTTATACCACACGATTTAGGCGGTTCACAAGCATTCACGCAGATGTCGAAGTTGTGTTATAGTGTCGCCACTTTTTGATGATAAACAAGCGAGGCAATCCCGATGAGCGATGACCGGCTGAAAGCTTTTGCGAATGAAAATTATCTGAATCTGATGACCTTTAAAAAAGATGGCACAGGGGTTCCGACGCCTGTGTGGTTTGCCGAACGCCAGGGCACGATTTACGTTTATACTTTAGCCGAGTCGTGGAAAGTCAAACGGGTGCGCCATAACCCGAAAGTTCGCCTTGCGCCTTGCGATATGCGCGGCAACTTGAAAGGCGAATGGCTTGATGCCGAGGCGCGAATCGTCACGGGCGATGAAGAACAACTCGGTCATCAACTGCTTGATAAAAAATATGGCTGGATGAAAAAAATCGGCAATCTGTTCAGTCGCCTGCGCAAACGCCAGCGCACAGTGATGGCGATCAATCTGGTTTAAAAATTTCAAAGTGGGTACTGAATTTATGAAACCTTGTCTAAAAAATATTGTCGTCCTGATTTTTTACTTTCTCATTGCTTCGCCATTTGTTTTCGCGCAAATGCCGGAAGCCAAAATGCAAATGCTGGATTCGCCTGCCGCCACAAATTCCGCCGAACCGAATCTGTTTGCGGCGCGTGACGGGCGCATCTATTTAAGCTGGATTGAAAAACTCGCCGACAGCCGCCATGCATTGAAGTTTTCCATTTATGAAAAGAACCAATGGACGATGGGGCAAACCATTGCTGAAGGCGCAAACTGGTTCGTCAACTGGGCGGATTTTCCTTCGCTGGTGGCGCTCGATGACGGTACGCTTGTCGCTCACTGGCTGGTTAAAAGCAGCAAAGATACCTTTGCCTATGATGTCAATATCGCGCGTTCAAGCGACGGTGGCAAAAGCTGGAGCAAACCGTTTACCCCGCATAAAGACGCCACCGCAACCGAACATGGATTTGTTTCCTTGTTACCGCTTTCCGAAAGTCGCGCCGCAGCCATCTGGCTGGACGGGCGCAAATTCAAAAGTGACGGGCACGGGCACGACGCGCATACAGCTTCAATGAATGAAATGACCTTGCGTTATGCGACGATTGGGCGGGACGGCAAACTATCGGATGAGAGCGAGATTGACGGACGCGCCTGCGAGTGTTGTCAGACCTCTGCGGCAGTGACTTCAGAAGGTTTGATTGTCGCCTATCGTGACCGGTCAAACGATGAGGTGCGCGATATTTCGATAGCGCGTTTCGTCAAAGGCAAATGGACACAGCCGAAAAGCGTTTACGCCGACAACTGGAAAATCAACGGTTGCCCGGTCAACGGTCCTTCGATTACGGCATCAGGCAAACGGGTTGCGGTCGCGTGGTTCACCGGCGTAAATGAGCAGGGGCGCGTAAAACTTGCATTTTCCGATGACGCAGGGGCGACCTTCAAAGCGCCGGTTCAGGTTGATGACGGCAGACCCGCAGGTCGTGTCGAAGTGGTTTTGCTTGCGGATGGCTCGGCATTTGTGGTGTGGCTGGAGAATACCGAAAAGCAAACCGAGATTCGCGCCAAACGCATCGAGCCAGGCGGCAAGACGAGCGCAAGCATTATCGTGAGCGCCACGAGCGGCGCGCGCGCGAGCGGCTTTCCACAAATCGCCGCGCTTAAAGATGAGATTATTTTTGCGTGGACTGACCCAACGCAACCGGCGCGTGTTCGCACTGCGATATTAAAAGTATCTACAGCGAAGTAAAAATGGGGGATTTGATATTTTTAAAACTTGGTGAGGCTATAGCACTTGGCAATTTATGTGTTCAGTCTATTGAGGAAGCGGTCTTTGACCGCGATTTACAGGATAACGCGGTCAAAGACCGCTTCCTCAGTTAGTGTGTTGACCGCTATAAAGATGCTCACTGCGCTTGTTTGGAAATCAGGTTGGAATAGATTACCCATTTGCCGCTGACGTTGCCGCCTACGAGTGTATAGACATCAACGCCGCCCGCTTCATTGGGCATCTTCCAGTTGCGAAACAAACTGCTTGGCGGGATGTTGTCCATCTCGACGCGGCTGTTGGGCGATTCGTAAACCATTTTGGCAAACGCCGGGACATTGACGCCGCCAAGCGCCCCCGGCAACATCTGCGCGACGCTCTGTTTGGCTTTATCGACGGCTTCGGTCTGTTTCTTCTCTTTATCAACATAGACGCTCAACTCTTTTTGGGTTTTGCTGAGTTGCGCTTTCAAGGCGGCATTCTCGTCGCTCAGTTTTTTCTTCTCCGCTTCGCTTGCGGCATACAAGGCATAGTTGGTCGAAAGCCAGATGATGCTGCCAACGAGCGCGGCAGCGGTCAAAAGCAACAGCAAAAAAAGCCAGCGGCGTTTGACGGCTTCGGTTTGTTGAATGTGTTCTCTCAGGGTATCAACATCACTTTGGGTGTATGTCCAGCCGCCTCGTGGGGCGGGATTGCTATAGTTTTCTGTAGGCATAGGGCAACCTGCTTCTTGATTCAAACTGCACTGACCCTCGGCAAATTCTTGTGGGATGTTTTGATTTATTTGAATTGACCGAGGCGTTTAAGAATTTTGTAAATGTCTATTATCATGCTTAACAAGCCTAAAATTAAGCCGACAATAAACCAAAGAGGAGTGGTTTCGTAGCGTTTATCTGCTAACCAGCCAAGATAGGCTGGAACGCCGATCATCCAGGGAATTGCAAAGGCAAGCCCGACGGTGGTCAACGCTTGCCGCCAATCGATATCATCTTTCGGTTTCTCTTCATCATCTGCCATCGGTTTACTGCTTATTTTGCAGATGAACGCATCGGCTCATCCGACTCGTCATCTTTACTTTCGGTTTCGGTCGCGTCCTTCTTTTCATAAATGTAAGTCTTCGGTTCCGCTCCCGCTTTTTGTGTCAAATCAATCAACCGCTGCGGGAAGATGCCGATTAACAGGACGAGAATTGCCGCAACCCCCAGCGCAACCCTGAGCGGCATTGCCGCAGCTATCGGCGCGCTCTCTTTGCCTTCATCAATATACATCGCGCGAATGAAACGAAGATAGTAATAAAGTGACACCGCGCTCATCAGCACCGCAAGGATTGCCAGACGCACAAGCCAGGGGTTGCCGGTTTCAATAAGCCCGGCAAACAGATAGAACTTGCCGATGAACCCCGCGGTCGGCGGAATGCCGCCAAGCGATAACAGAAAGATCGTCATCATCACCGTGAGCCACGGCGATTTTTTGATGAGTCCGTTGAGGTCTTCCATCTGGTCGCCAATCACCCCTTGACGGCGCAGCGCGATGATGCACCCGAAAACCCCCAGGTTCATTAACGTGTAAATGAACAGATAAATCACAAACCCGGTGTAGCCCGTGCGATTGCCGGCAATCATACCGAGCAACGTGTAGCCCGCGTGTGAAATCGATGAATAAGCGAGCAATCGTTTAGTGTTGTTTTGCGTCAGCGCCGCAAGATTTCCCCAGACGATAGTGATGGCAGCGACCACGCTCATCAACGCCCACCAGCCGGGAAGCCCCGGAATATTATTTGCGGCATTGCCCGCAATCGCGCCGCGAATATCCGATAAGCCATAAAGGAAGATGCGCCCGAACATGGCGAAACTTGCGGCTTTCACAGCAACCGACATGAACGCTGTGACCGACGTCGGCGCGCCTTCGTAAGCGTCGGGTGCCCACATATGAAAAGGCACTGCTGCAACTTTAAAGAACATCCCGGCTGCCATCAAAATCATGGACATCAACACCAGATAACGCATATCGGCAACCGTGCCGAGCGGCGCATAACTTTTACTGATAACCGTCGGCAGCGCGGCGGCGATGTTGGCAAGGTTGGTGGTGCCGGTCATGCCGTAGACCAGTGAAATGCCATAGAGCAGAATGCCGGATGAAAATGCGCCAAGTAGAAAATATTTCATTGCCGCTTCATTCGATTTTTCGCTACGGCGCAAATAACCGACCAGGATGTAAATCGAAATCGCCATCAGTTCAAGGGCGATAAACAGACTGAGTAAATCCGCGCCCGATGCCATAAACATCATGCCAACTACGGAAAACAGAATCAGCGAATAATATTCGCCGCGTTGCTCGCCTTCTTCGTCGAGATAGCGAATCGACAGCAAAATAGAGATGATGGCTCCGATGATGAATATCACTTTGAAAACGAAGCCATAGGTATCAATGACAATCATGTCAAAGAAACCTTTGCGCGCGCCGCCCTGGGATAAGACATCTGCGTAGAGAAGGATTAACGAGACCAGCGACACGCCCAATCCGCCAAGGCTCAACCACGCGACGGCGCGTTTTTGCCCGCGCGGCAACAACACATCGAGAACCAGCGCGCCGCAAGCGAAGAGAATCAAAATCACTTCGGGCATGAGCAACTGTGTGGTTTGTTTGGCGATGGCTGAGAGATCAACCGTTGTTTGTAGAAGTGCTAAGATCATGGTTTTTCTTTTGTAAGAAAGGCGGTAAATGCCGCCCTGTCGTGCTGCGTTATATCGAGAGAACCCGCCCGCTAACCAGGGGTGGTACAAACTCTCAGACGATTAATGCGACTCACCGGCTTTGGGCGCAACTTTTTCTTCTTCGCCGGTTTGCCCTTCCATTTTTTCTTTTGCCACCGCAGGTTGAGCAGCCGGTTTGAAATAGTCCGGGTAAACTTGCGCGACCACCGCTTCGGTTTGCGGATTGATGAAATCGAGCACCGGTTTCGGATAGATGCCGATGAAGAAAATCAAAAAGATGAGCGGCGCAAATTGCCACGCTTCACGCGCATTCATATCCGGTAACTCCCGGTTGTGGTCGTTTTTCACTTCGCCGAAAAACACCCGTTGATAGAGCCACAGCATATACGCCGCGCCTAAAATAATGCCGACTGTGGCAAGCGCGCCCCAGTAAACATTGGCTTCAAACGCGCCTCTTAAAACCAAAAACTCGCCGATGAAATTGTTCATCAATGGCAAACCAAGTGAGGACAGCGTAACGATTAAAAAGATCGTCGAATAGGTCGGCATCACGCTTGCCAGTCCGCCGAATTCGGCAATCTCATAAGTGTGGCGGCGTTCGTACAAAATACCCGCAAGCATGAAGAGCGCGCCGGTTGAAATGCCGTGATTGATCATCTGCATCACCGCGCCATTGATGCCGTTCGGGTTCAAGGCAAACAGTCCGAGCATCACAAAGCCCAGGTGCGAGACGGACGAATAAGCGACCAATTTCTTCACATCTTTTTGCGCCATTGCGACCAGCGCGCCGTAAATGATGCCGACAATCGCCAGCACAATCACCCACGCTCTGACCGTCGGATGGGTTGCGGCATCGGGAAATATCGGCAAGGAAAATCGCATAAAACCGTAAGTTCCCATCTTCAGCAACACCCCCGCCAGAATAACTGACCCGGCAGTCGGCGCGTCATAGTGGGCGTCCGGCAACCAGGTGTGGAAGGGAAACATCGGCACCTTAATCGCAAAGGAAATGGCAAACCCTAAAAACATCCAGATAACCACGCTCACGCCATAAACCGTTTTGATGTGTGGCCCGATTGCCGTCAGCGCCGCAATGTTAAACGACGAGCGGACATGACTTGTGGGCAGGGATTTTTTGCCGCTTGCATCCGAGGGGTCTATGCCTTGTGCGCGCTTGAGGGCATCCTCAACCATCTTCATCATGCCATCATTAACTCTGCCGGTCGCCTGATTGGTGGCGTATTGCATAGCGGTTACTCGCGTCGGTTCAAGTTGCGCTTTTACGACTTCGGGAAACACGAAATAGAGTTTTAAAACCGCAAGCAACATCAGCACGGAACCGACCAGTGTGTAGAGGAAAAATTTGATTGCCGAATAGAGGCGATTTTTGCCGCCCCAGATGCCAATCAGAAAGTACATCGGCACCAGCATCACTTCCCAGAAGATGAAAAACAGGAACAGGTCTGCCGCAACGAACGCGCCAATCATGCCGGTCTGCAACAACAAGAGCATGATGTAGTATTCTTTCTCGCGCCCTTTTTCGCGTATATAAGACCACGAACAGACCGCCGCAATCACGCCGAGCAAGGTCGTTAAAATAATCAACGTCACCGTGAGTCCGTCGACGCCGAGTTGATAACGCGCGCCGATCAGTGGAATCCAGTCGTAATCTTCGATGAATTGTAACCCACCAAGCCCTTTGTCATAGCCTGTGATGATGGGGATAGAGATTAAAAAGCAAAGCCCCATCCAGATATTGGCAAACCAGCGAATCGCATCGTTTTTCGATTTGTTGAAAAAGAGCAGAATGATTGCGCCGATGGTCGGCAGCCAGGTCGTTAATGAAAGAATGTTCTTCATGCCATCTCCTGAGAGAGAATAGATTTATGGATAACCACAGAGGCACCGAGACACAGAGAAGAAATTATATTTTTATCTCTGTGCCTCGGTGTCTCTGTGGTAAAAACTTTTACTTCCCAAATAAAGCTCTAAAGGTCGTTGATATTGCCGGGAAAACATAAAATCCCAGAATAATCAAAACGCCAAGCGCGAACACCAGCGCGTAATTTTGCCAGAATCCGGTCTGCACGGTTCTCAGAACAATCGAACCGGCTTTCGATGTCCAGCCGGTGGCGTTCACTAATAAATCAACCACATACTTGTCCCAGAGGTTGCTGATGCGCGCCCAGATGCGCGTCAGCGCCCCCGCGCCGTTGACACCACCGTCAACGACTGCCGCATCAACTTTCCAGAGCGCGTTGTTTACGGACTTGCCTGCTTCGACGCCTTTTACATCCAGCAGCCAGTCCCAATACCACTTATTGAAACTGAGTTTGTAGAGCGGTTGTAAACGCTTCGTCCACTCTTCGGCAAGTTGCGGTCTGTTCAAATAAAATTGTCGCGCCAGATAGATGCCAATAACGGCTACGGCAACCGATACAATCATCAGCCCCACCTCAAGCCCGAAACTGCCATGCGCAGCTTCCGCTCCGTGCGGTTTATCCATCACCGGTTCAAGCCAATGCTCGAAGGCGCTGTAGTGCGGAATGCCCAGAAGTCCGACGAAAGTCGAAAAGAACGCCAGCACAATGAGCGGCACAGTCATGCTCTGCGGCGATTCGTGCGGTTCAAATGTGCCGTGATGACCATGCCCATCATGTCCGTGCGCTGAATGCGCATCAGGGTTTTTTCTAAATCGCTCTTCGCCTTCAAAGGTCAGCGTCATCAACCGCGTCATATAGAAGGCAGTGATGCCAGCAGTAATCAAGCCGATAATCCATAAAACTTTTGCGCCGCCGAAGATGTGCGAATTGAAGGTGCTCCAGAGAATTTCGTCTTTCGAGAAGAAGCCTGCCCAAATCGGAATGCCGCAAATCGCCAACCATCCCATCAGCATGGTTTTGTAGGTCGTGGGCATATATTTTTTCAAACCGCCCATTTTCGGCATCTCCTGTTCATGATGCATGCCGTGAATCACTGAACCGGAGCCGAGGAAAAGCAGGGCTTTGAAAAAGGCGTGTGTGAAGACGTGGAAAATTGCCGCAATGAATGCGCCGACGCCTGCGCCTAAGAACATATAGCCGAGTTGCGAGACCGTCGAATAAGCCAGCACTTTTTTAATGTCGGTTTGCGTGATGCCGATGGTTGCCGCAACCAGTGCCGTCGCGCAGCCGACGATGGCAACGACCGCCATCATTGTCCCGGAGCGTTGAAAAATAAAATTGGTGCGCGTCACCATAAACACGCCTGCCGTCACCATCGTTGCCGCATGAATCAGCGCCGATACGGGCGTGGGACCTGCCATTGCATCCGGCAACCAGATATAGAGCGGAATCTGCGCGCTCTTACCGGTCGCGCCGATAAACAGTCCAAGCGCCAGCCAACTCATCAGTCCAAATGCGCCAAACGCTTCCACATGATAGGCGCTTGCCACGCGCGCCATCTCATCGAATTGCAAAGTGCCGAAAGTGGCAAACGCCCCCATAATTGCCAGCGCAAAACCGAAATCGCCGATGCGGTTGACGACGAAAGCCTTCTTTGCAGCGTCGCCCGCTTCCTGTTTATTGATGTAGTAACCGATGAGCAGATACGAACAAAGCCCTACGCCTTCCCAGCCGATGAACATAATCATGAAGTTCGACCCCATCACCAGCAGAAGCATCATGAACATAAACAGATTGAGGTAAGCGAAAAAGCGATAAAATCCGGTGTCGCCGTGCATATACCCGGTGGCAAAGACGTGAATCAAAAAACCAACAAAGGTGACGACGAACATCATCACCAGCGACAGTTGGTCAATTTGATAGCTCCACTCGATGTTGAAATTCGCAAGCTTTCCCGCTTCTTCACCTTGCGTTTGATGGGCGCGACCGCCGGGCATCCAGGTGAAGCCAAAGCCGCCTTCGCGACTCGTCACATAAGGCTTGGTTTCATTCTGCGGATTGAAGTTGTACTTGTAGTCAAAAAACGCCCCAATGGTCAGCAACAGCGACAACAGAATGACGCCGCAGGCAATTACAGAGACAGCCTTTTCGCTGAGGGCAAGCTTTTTGCCGAGAATGAAATTGATTAAAAAGCCGATGAGGGGTAAGACGGGTATAAGCCAAACGAGTTTTAACATATTTCCAAGTGATGAGTAATGAGTAATGAGTAATGAGTAAGTTGTGGGCTATCCACTCATCACTCATCACTCATTACTCATTACTTGCTAGTTACCATTTCAATAAATCAATTTCGTCAACCTCGACGGTTTCGCGATTGCGGAAAAGCGAGATGACGATACCTAGTCCGACTGCGGCTTCGGCAGCGGCAACGACGATGATGAAAATTGTAAAGACCTGCCCGGAAAGCGGATTCGGGTCAAGCCCCATCTTCTTTAATGCATCCGGGTTCAATTGAAAATAGCGCGAGAAGGCAATCAAATTGAGATTGACCGCATTCAATATCAGTTCAATGGACATGAAAATGATGATGATATTGCGCCGCGACAAAACACCTGCAATGCCGACGACAAATAACAGAAAACTGAGCATCAGAAAATTGACCAGCGTCGGTTCAAAACGTTTGAGGAATGGTTCGTTTTGTTGAGCTTGAGTTTGGATAAATGCTAAGAATCCGAATGCGCTTAACAGAAGATGGGTCACAGCGTTCTCCTCAATGAATCAAAAATGAGCGAATGAAAATCGAATCAATTAATGCGGCGAAGGAAAATTGCGAATCAATTATGCTCGCTCTCTTGTTTGGTGCCGCGTGCGAGCAACACCGCGCCAACCATCGCGACGAGTAACAACACCGAAGCGATTTCAAAAGGCAGCGCAGCTTCTTTATAAAGCGCCTGACCGACATCCTGAGTGTCGGTGGAAATTGCCTGACCGGCACCGGCTTGGGTGCGTTCGGTGGCTTCGTCCTGTTTACTCTGGGTTTCCTGCGCGGCTTCGATTGACGGACGAAATGCCGGTTGCGCCGGATGCATGGCGAAAAAGAATCCGCCCGCAAGCAGCAAGGCAATGACCACGGCGCTCCACATCTGCCCGGTGTAGAGTTTGATTTTCGCCTCTTCTTCGGCGCGGGTCTGCACCAGCATAATGACGAACAGGAACAAAACCATCACGCCGCCGACATAAACCAGTATCTGCACACCGGCGACGAATTCAGAGCGCAGCAGAATAAACAGCAAGGCGATGTTGACCAGCGTGCCGATTAAAAAAAGCGCCGAATGTACAGCGATGCGCGCCGACACCACCAGCACACCCATAATCAGCGTCGAAAACGCCAGTACATAAAAGAGAACTGCTTCCCATCCGTGTAGTTGCATCCATTCTCCGGGAGTCTGGAGTCTGGCGTCTGGCGTCGGGAGTCAGAATTTAGGAAAACGATAAAGTCGGAACGATGAACTGAAAGAATAATTTAATTGTTCATACCTCATCATTCATACTTCACTTTTCTTTATTTTGACTCCAGACTCCAGACTCCAGACTCTGGACTACTTATTATATTTCACATACTTCACGCCCTTTTCGAGCATTTCTCTATCCCAGCGGAAACCTGAACGGTGATAAACCGCAAGCTCGAAGCTTTGCGTCAGTTCCAGACAATCGGTCGGGCAGGCTTCCGAACAGAGATTGCAAAACATACAACGCGAGGTGTCGAAGAAAAAGGTGGTGAGCACTTTTTTCTTGTTCACCTTTTCGCCGTCACGCACTTCGCGACGGGTCGAGTTGACGGTGATGCAATCAACCGGGCACGCCAGCGCGCACAGGTCGCAGGCAATACACAATGTGCCGCCGGTTTCCGGGTCGAGGTTGAGACGCGGCGCGCCGCGAAACCGCTCGGATACGCGAGCCGGTTCGAGCGGATACTGCTCGGTGTAAATCGCCTGATTGGGATTGCCGCCTTCGCGTTTTTCATACAAGGCGCGAAGATTATATTTAAAGGTCACTGCCAGACCTTTGAATAAATCAATCAAAAGCAGCCGTTTGATGGCATTCGTAAAAGTTCGCCTTCTTCCCGGCACTGATGTGACTGTCATAATTCACCTACTACAAATTTATTAGGACAAATTCAATATGGTTTAACGCCATTGATTGTGCGGTCAAAGACCACTCGCTAAATAGTCAATCGCTTTCTCACCAGGTCGCGGTCAAAGACCGCTGGTTGAACCTAAGACGATTTTCAATTCGATTCGGCGGGCGACTGCGCTTCGATTTTCTTCAGCCGTTCGCGCCGCAAAGCGATTTGCAACTGTCGCTGTTCATCTAAATTGAAATCCGGCGAATGGCGATTGATGTATGCGAGTATCGCCCACGACACCGGAATGGTGATTAAAAAACCGGTGACAATAAAGAAAACTTTTCCCGCGCCGGTTGGCGTCAACCGCCCGTTGACTTCGTGCATGAAATCAAAAAATCCACCGCGCGATTTCGGCATTGCCAGCACATATAAAATTCCCGTGAGGACGATGTTCACCAACCCTGCCGGAATCATCCATTTCCAACCGAGTTCCATCAACTGATCGTAACGATAACGCGGCCACGTCCAGCGGAACCACATATAAGCGTAAATCAACGCCATGACTTTTGCGGCAAAAACCAGGACGCTGGCAATCACATAGATATTCGGGTCTTTAATCAAATCCAATCCTGGAAACGACCAGCCGCCTAAAAAGAGTGTAACCGCAATTGCCGACGTGACAATCATCGCGGTGTATTCCGCCATAAAAAACAGCGCCCAGCGAAAGCCCGAATACTCCGTGTGATAACCGGCGACGAGTTCGGATTCGGCTTCGGGTAAATCGAATGGCGCGCGGTTGGTTTCGCCAAGCGCGCTGATGATATAAACCAGAAAGCCGAGCGGTTGAAAAAGAAAATACCAGATGCCATCGGCGCGTTGGGCTTCAATGATGCCGTTCATCGACAGGGTGCGGGCAAACATCAATGCCCCGATGATTGAAAGTCCCATGCCGATTTCATAGCTCACCATCTGTGCCGATGAACGAAGCGCCCCAAGCAATGAATATTTTGAATTCGATGACCAACCGGCAAGCACTAAACCAAGCACCCCGACCGAGGACACCGCGAGAATGAACAGCAAGCCGATGTTGACGTTGGCAATTGTTGCCCAAGCCGCGCCCCAGGGAATGACCGCCAGCACAACGAGTGCCGCGGCGACCGAAATAATCGGCGCGAGTTGGAAAATCGCTTTGTCGGCTTTAATCGGAATGATGTCTTCTTTGAGTAAGAGTTTGAGTCCGTCGGCAGCCGGTTGCAATAGTCCCCAAGGACCAACGCGCATCGGCCCGAGTCGCGCCTGCATGAATGCCGATACCTTACGCTCGACATAAACCAGATAAGCCACCAGCGTCAGAATGATGAAAAGCACAACAATAATTTGAACGAGCGGCCAGACGACATATTCAGCCCAGAAAACATTGGGCAATTTTTCGCCTGTCAGATTTCTCACCCATTCCGGCGCAACAAACAACGTTATAGTTAGGAGTGCTTGCATAGTTCTTCAGTGATCAGTGATGAGTAAAGAATGACGAGCGATAACTCATCACTCATTACTGAAATTACCTGTCAACTTCGCCCAGAACGATGTCAATCGTTCCGATGATTGCCACAACATCTGCGACCAGATGCCCGATGGACATCTTCTTCAACGCTTGCAGATTAATAAATGAAGGCGGACGAATACGCATGCGATAGGGTTTACCGGTTCCATCGCTCACCAGATAAACGCCGATTTCACCTTTCGGCGCTTCAATCGAATGATACACTTCGCCAACCGGCGGTTTGATAATCTTGGGCACCTTCGCCATCACCGGTCCCTCCGGCAATCCATTCAATGCCTGTTCAATGATAAGCAGCGATTGCCTGAGTTCAGCCATGCGGCAAAGATAACGGTCATAGGTGTCGCCGTTTTCGCCAATCGGAACTTCAAAATCGAATTCGGAATACGCCGAGTAGGGATTGGCTTTGCGAATGTCATATTTGACCCCCGACCCGCGCAGCACAGGACCCGTCAAACTGTAATTGATCGCGTCTTCGGCAGAGATATGTCCGATGCCGACCGTGCGCGACAGCCAGATGCGATTGGTGTTCAACAGGGTTTCGTATTCATCAATGCGACCGGGCATCATCTGAATAAAGGCGCGCACCCGCTCAACAAATTCCGGGTAAGCATCCCACCACAAACCACCGATGCGAAACGCATGCGCCGTTAAGCGCGCGCCGATGAAATCTTCAAAGATTTTCAAAATCTCTTCGCGCTCGCGGAAACAATAAAGCAGCACAGTGACTGCGCCAATATCAATGGCGTGGGTGCCAAGCCACAGCAGATGCGAAGCAATGCGTTGCAGTTCGGTTAAAATCACCCGCAAATACTGAGCGCGACGCGGCACTTCGACCTGCAACAATTTCTCGACGGCTTCGACATAAACCAGGTCGTTTGAAACCGCGGCAACGTAATCGAGCCGATCCCAGTAAGGGGTAATCATCTGATAGGTGCAATTTTCGGCAATCTTTTCAACGCCTCTGTGCAGGTAGCCGACATCGCAATCAAGGTCGGTGACGGTCTCGCCATCAAGCTTTAAAATGACGCGCAACACGCCGTGCGTCGAAGGGTGTTGCGGTCCCATATTCAACACCATCTCTTCGGTGTCGAGTAACGTTTCGTGTGGTTTGGTTACTTCGATGGATTGCATATTGATGAGTCCGCAGTTTGTAGCCCGTAGCCCGTAGCAGAAATCTGAACTACGGACTATGGGCTACAAACTAAAATCTATTTATCGGCGTTCTGCATAACGCACATTAATCAAACTGGTATCGTAATCGACCTCGCGATATTCGATGTGTTTATCCGTCCACTCATTGTCGCGATATTCAATCGGATATTCTTTGCGAAGCGGAAAGCCGGGCCAATCTTCCGGCAGTAGGATGCGGCGCATATCCGGGTGTCCGCTGAATTTGACGCCGAACATATCGTAGGCTTCGCGCTCCATCCAATTTGCCCCTTCCCAAATATCCGTGACGCTCGGCGCATCTTCGCCATCGGCAACCGCGGTCTTCACGCGCAACCGTTGATTTTTCGTCGTTGAATAAAGCTGCGCGACAATATCGAACTCTTCACCGGCTTTTGCCGGATAATGCATGGCGGTTAAATCCGCGAGCATATCGAACTCGCTGTCCGGGTCATCATGCAAAAACTCAAGCAATTCGTGATAAGTCGCTTTTTTAACACGGACAATTTTCTGTCCGTAAGTTGCGACCGCTTCTGAAATGGCATCACCGAATTTAGCTTTAATTTTATCAATAAACGGATCGTCGGTAATCTCAACCGTAACGACCGGCCCTTTTTTTGCGGGCGGCGCGGGCGGTTTGTGTCCACCTGCGGCGGCAGCCGTCGGCGTGGCTTTGGGCGGCGCGGGCGGACGCGGCGGCGGTGCAGGTTTTGCGGGCGCTTCAGCTTTAGGGGGTTCGGGTTTTGTTGATACTTCAGCAGGCGCTTCAGGTTTTGTCTGAGTTTCGGTTGAGGGTGTGTCAACCGGCTTGGCATCGACGGGTTTATCGGCTTCCGCTGATGACTCAACGTTGGCAGTTTCGGTGAGTTTGGCGTCTGGCGATTTGGCTGCGGCTTCTGTAGAAGCCGGAACCGCTTCCGGTTTAGGCGGTTCTTCCGTCTGAGGCGTGTCTTGAGTTGCGTTAGGGTCTTTGGTTTCGTCTGACATTTTCAACCCCGCACTTGCGCATTTTAAGAGAGCGTCAACGCGCAGAAATTCTTACTCGTAAACTTTCGATTATTGAGTATTGCTGCTGGAAAAAACTATATGCTTACTTGACGGGATTGCTTTTAGCACACGCTTGAAAGCATTGTCAATCGTGGCTTAGGAAAACGCTTTGTTAATAAAGATGACGGATGCCTGGCAGCGATAAAATCGGCTATTTGAAGGGAAAATAAGCAAATTCAGAGAGGACGAAGAGCCGTCGTTCAAGGGTGGGTGAGGTTGATTTCGATTACTTGATGGCGGTTGAAATCAATTGCGGGAAGCCGTCAGCTCAACCAGCGCAACGTGCCCGGAACCATATTGAGTTCCCAGGCGCTCAATTTTTCGTTAAACCATTTTCGGTAAATCGCGATATAGCGACGACCATCCTGCGTTCCGGTTACGGTCATAAATTCCATCATTGCCTCCTGAACAACTTGCGATAGTTGATTCGCAAGCCAGTGTGAGGCTCTGTTATACGCCAGCCGTTGCTTCATTCAATTGTTCAGGTTTGAAAATGTAGAGCGCTTTGGGCTTGCGTGACAAAGCCACATAAATCAGCGAATCAATCAGATTGACGCTTGAAACCACACCGGGTCCGAAACTGGTTTCAACATTTTCGCCCGGCACAAATGACGCGATGTTTTTTTGTATATTGGAAATCGAATTGTTCATAATCAATCCCCCATACTCCTTTCAAGAATTACATCTCTTAGAAGGTTGATTATATTCCTGAGTTGTTAAGACAGCGTTAAAGGGAGATAAAAATATTTTGAATAAGCGCTTTGCTCAGGGGGAGTCGAGCATGTAAGTAAGCCACAGTAGGTCAGCGTCGCCCCCGTGACCCTAACCCGCTGTGGCTCATTGAAAGTGCTTCTGTCGCTTCCCTAAGTTAGCAGCAATCTGCGTCGCCCCCGTGACCCCGATTGCTGCATACTTTCGAGATACGCTGTTTCATTTGGCAAGGCTCGTGCCAAAGGCTCAGCCCTGTTTGGGTAAGCCTAAATTATTAAAAATAAAAGCCTGCACTGCGCCTTCCCCAAATCGGTGTAACAAAAACTGGAATAACCGGGCTGACAAATGCCGTCAGGTAAGCATCCGCGAATTCAAAATAAACTATACAAACAGTGGCGACCTTGCGGAATTTATCAGGCGATTACTTCAGGAGAGTTTAATCATGCGGTATTTTTCCAGGCGGTCAACGAAGGCAAGCAGCGCCAGCCGCGCATCATCTTCGCCAACATCAAAGCGTTCACAGGTAATCAACACCAGGTCGTCAAGCGACACGCTGTGGACTTCTTCGAGCAATTTCCAAAGCAATGACCCGGTGCGATTCAGGCTGTAGGTGGATTTCGTCTCTTTATTAAGTAAGATGCCCGTGCCATCATCAAGCGGCGTGAAAACAGTTGCAATGGATTTATTGATTTGCATCGGATTAAAAAATAATCGCTGCCACCGAGTCCTTGCAAGTTCATTTTAAAGTGCAGCCGATGCAAAATAGTTGGCGGTCTACAAACGCCAACGCGCACAAACTCCGACACCGAAGCTTATGCGCGTTGCAAGAAAATTGAATTTGGCAAATTAAAATGTGCTGTCCAGGAGGCGCGATGCCAGTTCGGCGCGTCCGCGAACCCCTGCCTTTTGATAAACCTTATCCAGATGTTTATTGACCGTTTCGACGCTGATTTTGAGATAATCGGCAATCTCCAGATTCTTTTTGCCGCGCAGGCATTCAACAGCGACTTGCGCCTCGCGTTCGGTAAGCGACCAACTCTGGCGCAGGTGTTCTTCATAGTTCGACCATCTGGACGCCAGTCGTTTGACCACACAGAGCAGGAAACAATCGGCTCCAAGCATGCCTTTGGGCAATAACGAGAATACGAATTCATGTTCGACGCGCCCGACCGTCGCATCATAGATTTTTGAACTGCCGCGATGATTGCCTGAAAAATCCGCGCCATCGAGGTCTTGATAAAAGTCCGAAGCGAATTCAATGACGGCAGCCACCAACAGATGACCTTCGCGATTATCAACCAGAAGTTTGTCAAACGCGCGGTTGCGCCAGAGCAACTGTCCCTCTTCATTGAGTAAGAGTGCGCCTTCGTTGATTTCGTCAAGGATATTAGCCAGTGAGGAGAACCGCTCTCCTTGTTGAAAAAATGGCGGTGGTTCGACGGGCACAGAGACAAAAGAACTTTGAGCGAGCATAGATATTTTCCTTGATTCCTGTTCTACTAATGAAGAGGTCGCAATCCGTTCATTCCCTTCAGGCACAAAAACCTCAGCAATCATTAGCAAAGAGACGATTCATAAGGGGCAGGAACATCAGGGAAAAAAAGGAGATAATTTTTAGCCCTGCTTTTATAAAATTCCGGGACTATTTGTAGCTTCGAGCCTTTTATAATTTAGGCTTTTAACCTTGTCAACACTTATAATTTTTCAGCTTTTATTCTTTGAGAAGCCGCAGGCTCATTCAGGATAACTTAGCAAGTTGGTTGGCTCATCAGCCGAAGGTAAAAAGTTATCCGCGGATTGAACGAATGAAACGAATTGGGCGGATTCATCGCAAAAATGTAATCCGCTTTATCGGTTCAATCCGCTTAATCCGAGGACAAAGCTTTCGCTTTTAAGAAGCGTATTTTATTCTCAGCGAAATCTTCTGGAGAGGCGTTCGCCTAACCGGTAAGCCGCAAATGCCAGAATCGCACCGGCAAATAAATCAATGATGTAATGTTGATTGAGCACTACAGTGGAAAACCACATCGCCAAACCATAGACGACAATCCCCGTAAGCAGAGAAAAATTTCTTTGACGAAGGGCGAGCAGAAAAAATAGCACCGGATAAGCGCCGTGCAACGAAGGCACTGCGCCAAACCACATCGGCGCGGTGCCAATCATCTTTTGCACCAGCGCGCCATCCATCGCCATCGCCATATTGGTTTGCGCCACCAGTTCCGCGTTCGGTTGCGCGTTACCATATAAACTCACCCACCAGGGCGGCGCTACGGGCAAGAGCAAATAGGTGAGAATCGCCAGAGCGTTCAAAATGGTAAAAGCCCGCAGGTGACGCGCGAAAATTTCGCGGCTTGCGCCAAACCACACGCTTTTCAACCACCAGAAAAGCATCAGCAATGGAAAGATGAAGATGTGTGAAAAATAGATGAGTTGAGCACTGAGCAAAATTGCCTGCGCGAAAAATTGCTGGCTGTTGGTTGCAAGCCATATTCTGAGCGCATGCGGCGGCACTTCGCCCGCAAACAACCAGCCGAATAGCCAGGCTTCCAATTGATATGGCGCTTCGACAACGACGCGTGATAGCAAATGGGGTTGGACGAGACGCAGGCGGTCGTAGCCCAACCAGAAAGCAAAAAGCGGCAGCCAGTCAATAAAAAATCGACGACCGCGTTCAGCGGCAAATAGTGCCCCCGGAATCGCCAGCAATAAAAACCAGTGATAGGTTTTCAACGTGTGAGTCAATATACCGAGCGCCAGATACGCCAGCACACAAAGCCCCACAGCCAGTTGCCAGAATTGTAAGCGTGGTTTGATTGCCAGATGCGTCGCCAAAGATGAACCCTTGATAAAAATTTCGGCAGTCCGAGCCAACCCTTAGAGCGAACCCTGTGCCACAGCGGCGCTGCTGCTATTTTATTGATTTTTATTGACGGGCGACAAAGTCAACTGCAAGCGCACCGCAAAGATCATCCGACACTTGCAGTGCGCTTATTGCAGGTACGATGCTTGACGAAAAATCAATCAGCATTTCGGCATTGCGCATCGCCACTCATTCGGCTAAATATCTTGACCTTAAATTTCAAATGATATTACCGAGTATCAAAACGCCTGCTCGACATTGCCAAACGCGGGGTTGAGATAGCCATTGAAGAATCGGAAGCGGCGGCGTTAGGATGGATGGAACAAAATGGCGCAATCTAGCTTTCGACAAGGAGAAGAACGGTTATGTTGACAAATTATCTGAAAGCCGCAATGCGACAGGCACGCTACGAAATCTTGCCCGATGACCATAGTTTCTACGCAGAGATTCCTGGCTTTGAGGGCGTTTATGCCAATGCCGCAACGCTGGAAGATTGCCGCGAAGAATTGGCGGAAGTTCTCGAAGAATGGCTGCTGTTTCGCATCTCCCGTAATTTGCCTGTACCAGTGGCTGACGGCATCGAATTAACCATCAAGGAAGTTGCCTGATGCCAAGTTTCGGCGCGACTAAAAGAAAAGATTTGATTCAATATTTGCGGCAACTGGGATTTGAAGGTCCTTACTCTGGCGGCAAACATCAATTTATGGTGAAAGGCGCAATCACTCTACGAATTCCGAATCCACATCAAGGCGACATCAGCAAAGACCTGTTGAGCCGCATACTACGACAAGCCGGAATTGATAAGGACGACTGGGAAAAACTCTAGCTCTTTTGAGAACGAAGAGGTTTTGCTATAGATACCTTAAACCAATACCGCGACATCATTGAAAAGGTATTGACGAACTATGCCAAGATTCCTAACTCAAATAGCGAACTTGAAGACCGTGTTGTTTTTGACCACGAACGAGACCAGTATTTATGGCTCTGTTATGGCTGGGACAATAAACGGCACGAACACGGAGTAATCGCGCATCTGGAAATCGTCAACGGCAAAATCTGGATTCAGGAAAACAACACCGAAGAAGGCATTGCCACCGACCTCGAAGCCGCAGGCATTCCCAAAAATCAAATTGTTTTAGGTTTTCGCCACCCTGACCTCAGACCTTACACCGAATATGCAGTCGCTTAGAGCGGTTTGCGATTGAGTTTACTCAGCCGCTGTTGAGGAAACGGTCTTTGATCGCGTATGACGGGAAACCCGGTCAAAGACCGCTTCCTCAACTTGAGTAAATCGTTTTGCAAACGGCTATAGTTGTGAGCATCGCCAAGCAACCGCATTCATCTTAAAATCCTTTGCCTCTGGTTGTGGTTTTAATGCGGTAAATGGCTTTGTCGGCGGTGATGAAAAGCGCCGAGCCGTCTTCGCCCCAGTTGCAATTGCCGGTCGGCACGCCGGTTTCAATAGTGCCGAGCAATGTGCCATCCGGCGCAAATACATAAATGCCTTCGGGTCCGGCGCTGAATAGATTGCCGTCTTTATCGACCTTCAAACCATCGGGCGCGCCTTTGCGAATTTTCATCAATGCCGCCGCGTCAAAAAATATACGCCCGTTGGTAATCGTCCCGTCTTCTTTGACATCGAACACATACCAGGCGGCGCGCTCACCCAATGATTCGGTCACATACAGTTTTTTCTCGTCGGGTGAAAGCGCGATGCCGTTGGGGGCTTTGAGTTCTTTGGTAAGCAAGGTGAGTTTGCCGGTCTTAGACAGCCGGTAGACGCCGCAAAAATCCAAGGCTTTCTGCGGGTCATCAAAAGTTTTCGGAAGTCCCCAGGGCGGGTCTGTGAAATACAAATCGCCTTTCGCGCTAAACACCAAATCGTTCGGACTGTTCAGGCGTTTGCCGTCGAACCTGTCGGCAAGCGTCGTCTTTTTGCCGTTGCTTTCAAGTCGCGTAATGCGGCGGTCGCCATGTTCACACATCACCAGGTGACCATCATTATCATAAGTCAACCCGTTGGTGCCGGGTTCGCGCCCTGCAAATGGCGCGCTTCCCGTATAGCCGCTCGGTTTCATAAAAATCTCTGTAGGCTTATCTGCCTGCCATTTGATAATGGCATTTGCGGGAATGTTGGAAAACAGCAGGTAATTTTCTTGGCGATTCCACACCGGACCTTCGACCCAATCGAACCCGTCGGCAACCTTTTCAAGCTTGGCATCCGTTGCAATCAGTTTATCGATTCGCGGGTCAAGGCGGATGATGTTTCCTGCTTTGGTCGGTTGATCGACAGGGGCGACTTTTTCATTCGCGACAAAAGCAGGCGGCTCACTTGCCGGAGCGCGCGCCGCGAAGTACAAGGTGATGCTTAAAAGCAGAATCCATAACCCTCGCTTCATTAAATTACCTCCTCAATCGGTTGGGCAGGATGCCTAACCGCAGATACAAAGCGTCGCCGGTTAAAAAATCTTCACAATCGACAATTTGATGGGTGAAGGCTTCGAGCGCGCTTTGGACGAATTTTTCATAAACTGCGAATTCTTCGGAACCGATTTCACTGAGCATAGCTTCCTCCTGTTTAACTGTCGAATCCAGGTTCATTCTGCTGACATAAATAAAATGCCGGAATCGGGCACCAAAATTCCCAAAGGTTCGGCAGGAAAAGAAAATCACTGACAGAAAGCAGATTTCTGTTTGCCGGTAACTTTCAGCTTTTTTCCGCAGTTGCTCCTCAGCGCCTGCCTGCCACCACGCATGAAAACGCGGATAGAAATGATTGATGACTTCAATGAATCGATTGACATCGGCGGGCGCGATGAGGACTTCGAGGTGGTTGCGGAAATCTTCGATAGAGTTTGCAAGCACCGCCGCAACCCGCAGCGGTCGCAGCGTGTGTAGAAGATTTTTGCGAGCCGGAAATTTCTGAATGTGGAATCACTTTTGATTGGCAAGGATGGAACAGGCTTTTTCAAGGGCTTGTTCTAAGGTTTGCACAACGCCGTCGAGTTGTAGTTCGTAAACCTGATGCAGAAGTTTCCCCATTTGCGGTCCCGGTTGAATGCCGATTTCCCGCAGATGTCGCCCCATCAAAATCGGTTCCGGCGCGCCGCGCTGCAAATCAAGCTGCCGCACTTTTTCGATGAACCATTTTGCTGCCGGAGCTTTTTTATCACCGCCGGCAATCAAATCGGCTTTCACGGTGTGATAAAGCAAATTCATCTCAACCCGCCCGGCAAGTCTGCGAAAGTCGCCATCGGTGGTTTGTTCGCGCGATTCAAAAAATTGAATCGGCTTTTGGTGTTCGCTCACCAGCGCGAGCACCTGTTTTCGCACATCGTAATTGTTTATTGTAAAAATGCTGAGGGTGTCTAAAACGTCAATTGCTTGCTCAACCGATAAATCAAGACAAAGCGCCGCCAGCATGAGCGTCAAGTGTTTCTCTTTTGCCAACTCACCAACTTGACTTGCCCCGGCGTCTAATCGCTTTTGCGTTTTTGTAAATGCCGTCAATTCATTTGCACGGGGATTTTTTGTTAGCGCGTAAAGCGGAGGGAAAAGTTTTTCCAGTACGCCGAGTTCCAGTGCGACGTGCAGTCCAATAGAAGGTTTGGCAGCGCGCAAAAACAATTTTTCAAATTCACCCCAGATGCGCTCATGCGGCAAATCCGATAGATCAATGGTGCGACAAAGCGCGATGGTTTCCGGCGCAATCGTCATTTCAAAACGCGCGGCTATTTGCATTGCGCGCAGCACGCGCAGGCTGTCTTCAATAAAAGTATCGGCAGCGATTGCGCGAATGATGCGGTTTTCAATATCGGCAACGCCGCCGTATGGGTCAACGATTTCATCGGTGAGCGGGTCTTGCATAATCGCATTGATGGTGAAATCGCGACGTCTGGCAGCTTCGGCAAATGTCATGTGCGGGTCGCCTGTGATAACAAAGCCGCGATGCCCGCGTCCCGATTTCGATTCGCGACGCGGAATGGAAACATCTATCTCGACGCGCTGTTTCTTTACAATTGCGGATTGCGGATTGCGGATTGCGGATTTCGGGATAATTTTTACATTTTTAGAATTGGTTTCGGAAGATGGAACATAAATGGTTAATTTGTAAACTGCGAAATGTTCGCCGACGGTGTTGACGTGTCCGAAGGATTCGAGGGTGGAACGCAGAAGCGCAGGTTCTAAATAATAAACTTCGAGGTCGTAATCCTTCGATTCGTAGCCAAACAAACGATCACGCACGATGCCGCCAACCAGCATCGCTCGCCCGCCCGCGTCGCGTATCGCTTCACAGATTTTCAAGACTTCGTTGAGCATTTTCGGTAGTCAGTAGTCGGTGATCGGTAGCCGGTTTTAGATATGAATTACCGACCACCGGCTTCCGGCTTCCGACTACCGTGAAATTTATTTTTTCGCAAAGGCGCGAACGTAAGCGACCAGAGCTTTGATCTGTTCGTCGTTCATCTTGTCGCCAAATCCCGGCATCGGTTTTTTGCCTTCTTTAATGGCTTTGGTGAATTCTTCATCAGTCTCTTTTTTCTGCCACTCGGCATTGGTGAAGTTAGGCATCTCTTTCATTTTCATTTGCGCATTGCCTTTGCCATCGGCGGCGTGGCACATCTCGCATTTTTCGGTGTAGAGCGCTTTCGCGTCGACGCTGGCTTTCATCGTTTCACCGGATGCCGGTTGATTGGCATTCGCCGTCGCTGCCGGCGTCGTGCTGGTGGCGACCGGCGTAGCCGTGTTTTTATTGGCGGATTCGCTTGTGGTGCCGCAAGCGACAGAGAAAATTGCTGCGAAAATAAGAGCAAAAACTGCCTTCAAACTTTTCATTCAATCAGTTCCCCTTTCAAGAATTTGTGATAGTGGTTAGCTCAACGTGAAGCCAAGTTTTTGTGCAATGGTTTTTTCAATATCGGCAATGCCGATGCGTTCCTGTTCCATCGTATCGCGGTCGCGTATGGTGACCTGATTATCTTCCAGCGATTGATGGTCAACCGTCAAACAGAACGGCGTGCCGACTTCATCCTGCCGACGATAGAGTTTGCCAATCGCGCCCGTGTCATCGTAAACGGCGCGCATGGTGCCGGTGCGTTGCAAGCGGGTTTTAATATCTTTAGCGAGACTGACGATGCCTTCTTTGTTTTTGGCAAGCGGCAAAACCGCGACTTTAATCGGCGCGAGGTGGGGATGAAGTTTCAGGACGACGCGGGTTTCGCCGCGCACTTCCTCTTCGTTGTAAGCGTCCATCAGGAAGGCGAGCGTCGAACGCGCTACGCCCGCCGACGGTTCAATCACGTAAGGGAAGACGTGCTTATTCGATTCGTGGTCGAAATAGGTCATATCGGCGGTCGAATCGGGATTGTGCCGGACTTCCTCTTCGCCCTTGGATTTTTTGGAATCCTCTTTAATCCGCGCGAGAACCTTTTCGCCGGTTACCGGGTCAATCAAAATGTATTCGCCTTCGGCTTGCTCGCTAACAGGTTTATTGACGCGCACCATTTTTTTCGAGTGTGACATGGTGTCGAATGCCGTGCGATTGGCGATGCCTTCGAGTTCATCAAATTGCTTATCTTCCTCTTCGCGTTCGGGGAAGAAGCGATATTGCAAATCGACTGTGCGCTTGGCGTAATGCGCGAGTTCTTCGGGCGGTTGTTCGTATTGGCGTAAATTATTGGCATTCATGCCGAGCGACAAATACCAGTTGAAGCGGTCTTCAATCCAGCGGTCGTGCCATTGTTCGTCATTCAAATCGCCTTCTTTGAGAATGTGCGGCGGTTTGACGAAAAATTCGATTTCCATCTGCTCGAATTCGCGTGTACGGAAAATGAAATTGCCCGGCGTGATTTCATTGCGATAGGCTTTGCCAGTTTGTGCAATCCCGAAAGGCAATTTGCGATTGGTCGAATCAAGTACGTTTTTGAAATTAACGAAGATGCCTTGCGCGGTTTCAGGGCGCAGGTAAGCGAGTCCCGACCCGTCATCAACCGGGCCAACCGTGGTGCGAAACATCAGGTTGAATTTACGCGGTTCGGTTAAGTTGGTTGAGCCGCAAACCGGACATTTGCCTTCTATTTTATCGGCGCGGAGACGCGATTTGCACTCGCGACAATCGACCATCGGGTCGGAAAACGTCGCTTCGTGACCGGAATAATGCCAGACCAGACGGTTCATTAAAATGCCCGCGTCGAGTCCGACCATATCGTCGCGCTCATAGACCACCGAACGCCACCAGGCGCGTTTGATGTTGTTGACCAGTTCAACGCCGAGCGGGCCGTAATCCCAGACCGAACCGAGTCCGCCATAAATGTCGCTTGATTGAAAAACAAACCCGCGCCGTTTCGCCAGCGAGGTTATCGTATCGATTGTGACCATCTTATGAATCCTTCAATGCTTGAATTTTTGCAAAAATTGAATCAGCAACTATACAACAATCGGGAGGGGATTAGAAAGTTTACCGTTTGATGACAAACGGTTGAACCAATCCCTGATTGCCGACATCGTTTGAGCATTCGTTATAATGCGATTGAATGACTATGGAAATCATTAAAACCAATTGTCCCGCGTGTACGGTGGCGCTTGAATTTCCGAGCGATTTCGAGCATGTGATTTGTTCGGTGTGCGGCGCTTCTTATCGTGTGCGTAAGTACAAAGACACCTTGAGTCTGGCGATTATCGGCAAAACGGACGAAGCGATGCTGCTTCCAAATGATGCCAGCAACCTCAACGCTATCGAAGCCAGTCTTGCCGAACTGAATGAAGACATTGAAAAAGTGACGGAAGAGATTGAAGTTCTAAGAGCCAATGAAAAGGTTGCGCCGTTGCAGTTGGGCTGTTCGTTATTCGGGACGTTCGGCATTTTACTGCTGGTTTTTGCAGCTTTTGTAACGCTTGGCAAAAGCTATTTCGGCGGTTGGATTTTCTGGATAGCGGTGGGTGCAGTGCTGGTAATAAGCGTTTTGCGGATGCGGCGCAAATTGATGAACCGCGACAAACTGGAATACTACAAAAGCGAACGCGCCAGAATGGGAATTGTTTTGGAACAACTGCAATCGGAAAAGAATCGCATCGAACGACTTAAAGCAGAATTTGATTCCAGAGAATCCGAAAATTCATAACCGGCGAATTGATTTGAGGGAAAAGGAGGAAATTTTTTGCGCTTAAAATTGTGAACAATTTTAAAAAAATGAAAATTCACACGGGCTACGATGTGGCTAACTCAAGCATCCAACCGAATGCGTCAAGGGCTTTGAGAGAGTAACCCCATCAAGATGAAATCGGATTTACGGGTGTTGCTCGTAGAAGCACCAGGAGGTAGAGATTATGTTAAGAATAAGAACAACAATATTAGCTTTAACAGTCGCGTTTTTAATTGCAACATCATCAGCCGTTTTGGCAGGTGGCAGCAAAAAAGGTAATGACATACAGAGCGGAACCGCCAGAGAAATCAGAAAAGAACTGGTTACTCTGCCGTATTACGGCGTGTTCGATAACCTTGCATTTAAACTGGAAGGCGATACGGTAATCCTTTACGGGCAGGTTGTGCGTCCGACGACGCGCAAAGATGCTGAAAAACGGATTGCCAAAATCGAAGGCGTTGAGCGGGTAATCAATAACATTGAAGTTTTGCCGCTATCACGCTTCGATGATTCGATTCGTCTGCGCACTTACCGCGCGGTGTTCGGCGCAGGAAGTCTTTATCGTTATGGACAAGGCGTCAATCCTTCGATTCACATTATTGTGAAAAACGGTCATGTTTCGTTGGAAGGCATTGTTGCTACGGAAGGCGATAAGAATTTAGCCGGAATTTCAGCCAGAGGCGTACCCGGTTCTTTTTCGGTGACCAATAATCTTAAAGTTGAACGTCGCAGTTAAGTTTGACAAATTTAACATCTGAAAATAAGAGCCGGGCTAGCCGCGTGTTAGTCCGGCTCTTGCGTGTTGGTATAAAATAATTTGTGAACCATAATTTTATTGAGGCGTTTAAGCAATCGCCAAACAGCCTCTTCTTCAAAAAAGGTACTTATTGAAAAGTTTAATAGGAGTATGTGAACGATGGATGAGAATCTAACGATGATTAAAAAACAATTGCAGCGCGTAAAAATTATTGTCTTAATGCTGGCTTTGATGCTGGCGATAGGGACGGGGTATTCACTGGAAAAAATTGCAGCAGCACAATCAGCTACGCAAGCTCAGTTGCCCACACCACAGGATTTATCGCGGACCTTCGTAGGCATTGCCAAGCAGGTTAAACCGGCAGTCGTCAACATTGATACAGTTGAAGAGGTGAAACGCTCGACTTCATCGCGTCAAAGTAATCCGATTCCATTTTTTGATTTCGGCGATAGCGTCCCGCGTCGTCAACGTGGAACCGGCTCCGGTGTAATCATCAGCCAGGACGGTTACATTTTGACCAACAACCATGTCGCAGGCAACGCCAGTAAATTGAAGGTGAAGCTTACGGATGGTCGTGAGTTTACTGCCAAACTCGTAGGCTCAGACCCGGAAACCGATTTAGCGGTAATTAAAATTGATGCCCAGAGCCTGCCCTTTGCTAAACTCGGCGATTCCGAAAAGGTTGAGCAGGGCGAATGGGTGATTGCTCTGGGAAGCCCGTTTGGTTTAGAGCAGACGATGACCGCAGGCATCGTTTCGGCGCTCGGTCGTGACCTCGGCGCACAGGCGCAATTTACCAAATTCATTCAAACCGATGCTTCGATTAATCCGGGCAATTCCGGTGGCCCGTTAGTCAACATGAACGGCGAAATCATCGGCATTAACTCAATGATTTTTTCGCGTTCGGGAGCCAGCGAAGGCGTCGGTTTTGCTATCCCTTCATCCCTGGCATCGAAAGTCTATTCGCAAATCGTTAAAAACGGTAAAGTGACCAGAGCCTATCTGGGCGTCAATCCGCGGGATTTAACCCCGGCAATCGCTCGCAGCCTCGGCTATAAAGGCGGAACTACCGGCGCGTTGATTGCCAACATTCCGTCGCAAAGTGGTCCTGCTGCAAAAGCCGGTTTGCAAAGCGGTGACATCATTACCGAAGTGGACGGCAAAGCGATTAAAACTTCTAAAGAGCTGGTGGAAACGGTTGCCGATTTACCGGTTGGTAAACAAATCAACCTGAAATTCGTGCGTGAAGGCACGGAACAATCAGCTAATGTGGTTTTAGCCGAGCGTCCGAAATTATCGGATAATAACGAAGAGCAACCTGAAGAGAACGAAGAAGAAAACAGTACCGATAACGAGCTTGGTATCTCGGTTGTAACGGTGACCCCGCAGATGGCTTCGCAACTGAACCTCAAAGTGAATACCGGCGTTGTGGTGCAAGCGGTCAAATCGGATAGCCCTGCGGCTGAAGCCGGTTTGCAACGCGGCGTGGTGATTCATCGCGTAGAAGGCAAGCTGGTCAGAAACCGTGCCGAATGGATGAGCGCCATCGCCAGTCTCAAAGGGCAAAAAGAGATTGCCTTGCAAATCGAGCGTTCAGGCGGTCAATTCGATTTCGTAACCGTTACCCTTGATTAAGGTGATTGAAAATCAACCTTAATGGAAACCTCAAAAGCGACCAATAGATAAACTGTTGGTCGCTTTTTTATTTGAAATCCAGCCCACAATTGAGACATTTGTTGGGGTCTTTGACGAGCAGAAAGAGCAGAGAAACAATGCAGACGAAAAAGAATCCGACAACCGTAGCGACGATTGCCCATATCGGGGTGCTGCCTTTTAAAACATTTGCTGAACCGCAACGCGGGCAAATCAAACCGTGCGCCGCATGTGCTGCGGGCATTGCCATCGGCGGCTGCGGCGCTTGTTGATAAGTTTGCTGTGAACTAAAAGGGTTAGCGGTATCGACACCGGGCGGTGGTACGGATGGAATATAACCGGAATTGGGTTGTTTGAGCGGTGCCGAACAATAACGGCAGAAATTGGACTCTTCTCGATTTTCCGAACCACACTTTGCACAGACCATAACTTTTCCTCCCAGCAATTTCACCCGCAAAGCACTTGCAGACTAATTGTCAATGTCGCTGATGTCAATGATAAGAGTTAAGAGTCTGGAGTCCGGTGTCTGGGGTCACAAAATTGATGGGCGCAACACCCTGTACATTGTCGTGGAAATAATTTTCACAACAACCGAAAAACTTCGGGCAATCGACTCCAGACACCGGACTCCAGGCTCCAGACGGGTTATTACAGTCCCGCCATATCCCATTTACTGCGGATTTCTAAAATCAATTTCGCAAGTTTCTGGGTGACTTTCGCGAAGTATTCATCGGCTTTCGCCTGATCGAATTTCACATAGCCCTGACCTGCTTTGTATAAGCCAATCGACGACGGCGCGGGATATGCCGAATAGGTTCCGGGCGCGGGGTTCGGGGTTGCCAGCGCATCCGAATAACGCTCTTTGTGAACCAGTTTCGGGTCTATGGCTTGAATGAAGGCGTTTTCATTGAGTCCCGCGTGCCCGCCATCTTCGCCAAATACTGCAAGCGTCACATCCGAACAATAGCTCCACCAGTTGATGACCAGTGTGCGCACACGTTTTTCCTGACCGACTTCCGTAGCGATTTGCGTCAGCACGGCAGTTTGCGGTCCGCCGTGTCCGTTCATAATCACAATGTTGCGAAAGCCGTTTTTCGCGAGTCCGTTCAATACGTCTTTCACATAAGCGCGATAAGCCGCTTCGGAAATCGAAAAGGCTCCCGGATAAGCATCCATGCTGCCGGTGATGCCGTAAGGAATGACCGGCGCAACCAGCGCGTTGACCTCTTTGGCAATCCGTCGCGCAATGGCAACCGGGGCAGTGATGTCCGCGCCGTTATTGATGACGCCGTGCGGTTCAAGGGTTCCCGTAGGCAAAATGACGGTGTTGACTTTCGCCGGAACGACTTCTTTAAACTCCATCCAGTTGAGGTCCTGCATCTCACGTGTTGAAAGAGTGTCCTGCGCTGAAGCGGTGGCCATCAAAATAGCAAATAGAAAAACAGCGGCGAAGAAGCGAAGCATAAACGAATCCTCCTGTGTGAGCGATAATTTTGCGCAGTGATTTTAGACGAGAGCAATGCAAGTGAAAAATGAAAGCGGCAAAAATATAGAGTTTGAGAAAAAGAAGTTTAAAAAGCCGGCTGAAATCAAGGTCTAATAACGCGAGGTTGATTGCGCCAATGAACATTGGAGGAACCGCGCCCATAAATTTTGGCTACGGGTCAATTCCGCATCAAGCTCATTTTAATTGCAAGGCTGGAGCCGTCAGGGATTAACAATGGAATTTCCAGGCTGGCGCGGCGGGTCGTCGCGTGGGCGCGTAGGGGCGGGCGGGTTTTTATCGAACTCCGGGGCAAGCTCCCTATTGATCGCCGCCCAATCAGGACTCTCTTCTTCGCTTGCGACAATCGCACCAATTGGGCACTCCGGCAGGCAAAGTCCGCAATCAATGCAGACGTCGGGGTCAATTATCATGAACACCTGCCCCTGAAAATCTCCCGGTTTGATACAATCAACCGGACAAACTGCTGCACACGTGGCATAACGCTCACCAAGACATTTCCCTGTGACGACATAAGCCATCGTTCGCTCCTGTATCTCCCCGGGGCAGTGAATCAGCTTCGTAACCGCGCCGAACTACTGTTTGACGCGGCGCAGTTTCGGCGCGATTGCCATCACTGCCGCATAAGCGTAACCGAAGAAATAAATCAACAGAAAGGGAATCGTGCCAAAAGTCTGACTGTGAATCGCATACCAGATGGTAAAAATGAAGTAGATGGCGAAGAGCAGTTCCAACCACGGCAAAGACCAACGCCGCGACATATAGCTTTTCTTGACCCAGGATTTGTCTTTGCTCTCTTCGATGCGATATTTCGGCGTGCGGACAAATTCGCTTTTGTGCCCGATGAGCGCTTCAAACACCGCCCGCGCATTTGAAAAGGTCAAGGCGATGCCCATGCTCATGGCAAAAGGAATGTATTTCAATTTGCTTTTCCAGTCGTTCGGATGCAGATAGATTTGCGGGATTAAAAAGTAAAAAATTACCGACACCGTTGAAAAAGTCAGGATGGGAATATCCAGCGCAAACAGATGAAACAAGCCTTGATTGTAGCGCACAATCAAAATCGGCAGGTTCACCAGCGCCAGCACAATCACCAGCGGCGCGGCTAAATTGCCGGTGAGGCGAAAGAATTGTTCGAGTTTGGTCTGCATCGTCAGACGCGGGTCTTTCCACATGCGCTTCAGGAGTTTGATTCCCACTTGCACCACGCCTTTCGCCCAGCGTTTTTGCTGTGATTTGAACGCGGTCATATCCACAGGTAATTCCGAAGGCACATCCTCATCCATCAGATAAACGAAATGCCAACCCATGAGTTGGGCGCGATACGACAGGTCGGTGTCTTCGGCAAGCGTGTCGTGTTGCCAACCACCTGACCATTCGATGGCTTCGCGTCGCCACATGCCTGCGGTGCCGTTGAAATTGAAAAAGCCGCCGCAACGATTGCGCGCCGTCTGTTCAATCACAAAATGGGCATCAAGCATGACCGATTGAACTTTGGTGAGCAGCGAATAGTTGGCATTGATATGGCTCCAGCGCAGTTGCACCATGCCAACCCGTTCATCAGTGAAAAAATGCACCAGTTTGCGCGCCACATCCGGGCGCGGCACAAAGTCCGCATCAAAAATTAAAATCAATTCGCCCGAAGATTTTTTCAACCCCTCTTCCAAGGCTCCGGCTTTGAACCCCGCGCGATTGGTGCGGTGGTGATAGACGATGTCAAAGCCTTGCTCGAAATAGTTTTTCACCGTTTGACTGGCAATTTCCGTGGTTTCGTCTGTCGAATCATCAAGCACCTGAATTTCCAGCAACTCTTTCGGATAATCGATTTTGGTGATGGCTTCAATCAACCGCTCGGCGACATACATTTCATTGAACAGCGGCAACTGCACGGTGATGCGCGGCAAACGCTCTTCGGCAAATTCGGCTTTCGGACGCGGCGCATATTTTTTATAGCGCAGGAAAAGATAAATCATGCGATAGCGATAGACGCCATAACAGGACAGCAATCCGAGAATGCCGAAATAGGTGACCATCAAATAAATATCCAGCCAGTCATTCACGTTTAAATAACTGATGTTGCCCGCCGGATAATTGCCGCCGCCGCCAAATGACGATGCCAGCATTTTATCTACACTATCGTTGCCGGTCAGGCGCGTTTCAATGCCAATCAAGCGAACATCAACGGTGTTATCGGCTTCAACCTTGACGCTTTGCAATAATTTCTCAACGTTTTCGTATTCGGCAATGAGCAGATAATTGCCGGGTTGCAATGCGTTAAATGTGAATTCGGATTTATCGTTGGCGATGGCTTTCAGTTCTTCGCCGGTGGTTTTGTTGCGGGCAATCACGGTCACGCCATAAATCGTGTAACCGCGTGGGTCATAAATGTTGCCTTGGATTGCTCCGGTGGTCGGTTTCGTGGTTTCGGCAAAAGCCGCGAGCGTCAAAAGCAGTATGAGAAAAAGCGTGTTGAATAATTGCATTCTAAACAATCCTAAATAAAAAATACCTGCAAAAAACCGGGCGTTGGATGCCTATGATATTCAAAATTGTTGCATAAAGAAAAGCGAAAGTATATTTGCAGTTGGCAGGGGATTTCAAGACTTCATTTATTTTAGTCATTTGTCCCTTAGTCACCGGTCATTAGTGAAATACCGTTTGGTATAGGCTCACAAAGTGAAGGTCAGTATATCGGGATACAATAACTTCACGACCATTGAGCAAATGACCAATGACAAATGGCAAATTAAAACCGGACGACGGTGTCGGGTCCGCCTTCAATGTGAACCGTATCAATGAAGCGCACACTCTTGGTGCGGTCGGTTGACATGATGATTGACGACGTGCGTGTGCCGGTTCCGAAAAAGCGCACGCCGCGCAAAATCGTGCCGTCGGTGACGCCGGTGGCTGCAAAGATAATCTGTTTACCGGGTGCAAGATCATCGGTGTCGTAAATTTTTCGATGGTCTTGAATCCCCATCGCCTGCATGCGTTCCAGCGCATCTTCGGAAATGCGGCTGCGGTCTTCCAAATCCTCAAGCTGCTCTTTCAAAACGAAACGCGCCAGTATCTGCCCGTTCAAACAATGCATTGCCGCTGCGGTCAATACGCCTTCGGGCGCGCCACCCGTGCCCATCACGGCGTGAACCCCCGAACCTGCGACTGCCGCCGAAATACCTGCGGACAAATCGCCATCGGTGATGAGTTTGATACGCGCTCCGGCGGCGCGAATATCGGCAATCAATTTTTTGTGGCGCGGACGGTCAAGCACGATGACCACCAGGTCATCAATGTCGCGGTCTAAGCGGCGGGCAATGGCTTTCAGATTATCTTTGACCGGCGCATCGAGTTCGACGCAGCCTTTGGCGGCAGGTCCGACAATCAATTTCTGCATATACAAATCGGGCGCGTGCAACAGACCGCCTTTTTCCGAGCATGCCATCACGGCAATCGCATTGGCGGAACCCGTAGCGCAGAGGTTGGTGCCTTCAAGCGGGTCAACCGCGATGTCGACTTCAGGATATTGATTGCCGTCAACGTCCGGCTTATGACCGAGTCCGACTTTTTCGCCGATGTAAAGCATGGGCGCTTCATCGCGTTCGCCTTCGCCGATGACGATTTCGCCGCGCATCGGCACGGTGTCCATGATTTTTCGCATGGCTTCGACAGCAACGTGGTCGGAATATTTTCTATCGCCCTGTCCCATGGTTTGCGCCGAAGCGATAGCCGCCGCTTCAACGACGCGCAAAAAATCAAGCCCCAGTTCCTGTTCCATTTTTCTTTCCATACTCAATCGTCCTCCCGGTCAATTTCCATAAACACCTGCTCGCATTCAAAAATCCCCGCAAAGGGACTTGATAATGCTTCATCCCTTTTCTTTTTTCAAGTGAGCGCGTCGAAATATTTTCCTTCAAGTGGAGATTTTTGCATTGTTTTTCAAGCCTTTTGCGTCCTAAATCAGGAATGCCTTTAACGCAGTGATTCGTCCCGGAATCATTTCAGGCGTTCATCAGAAAAATAAACTGAATAACCCGATGCAAAGGAGTTTCGCCATGCGAAAAAATCTCAGCCTCTTTGTGACCTGTCTGTTGGTTTTTATGCCTGATGTCTGCCTGTTGAATGTTGCCGGTAGCATGAGGGTTATCCACTCTGAACCGGCTCTGGAAGTGGTTTCACTTATCATCAATGAATATCAGGCTGACCCTGCCGACGGTATTGAAGGCGATGCCAATGGCGACGGCACCCGCAGCGCCTCACAGGATGAATTCGTCGAACTCGTCAATACCGATTCCGCGCCGCTTGATGTGAGCGGTTTTACCATAAGCGATGCCGCACAGGTGCGATTTACTTTTCCACAGGGAAAAATTATTCCGGTCGGCGAAGCGGCGGTAGTCTTCGGTGGCGGAACGCCTATGGGCGATTTCGGCAATGCGGGAAACAACGGGTTGGTATTTGCCGCAAGCGGTTTGAATTTGAATAACGGCGCGGATTCCATCATCGTTAAAGACCATTTCGGGGTTGAGGTCACAAGACGCGATTACCCTTCAGCGGACGGTTCGGCAAATCAATCCATTACCCTCAGTCCCGATATTTCGGGCGATTACGTTCGCCATTCGCTGGCAGCAGGCAGCAACGGCGCGCTCTTTTCGCCCGGAAGAAAAATCACTGGCGAGGCGTTCACCGTTGCGCCGTTGATTGCAAACCTCTCTCCCGCAAGCCATGCGCAAAGCGATGCGCCTTTTGACATCGACCTAATCGGTGAACATTTTCAAGCGGGCGCGGTTGTCCGAATTGACGCAACGCCGGTTGCGACATCATTCATAGATAACACCAAACTCATTGCCACGGTTCCCGCAAGCGTTGCTTCCACAGGTGGCAATCATCGCGTCGAAGTCGTCAATACAGATGGCAATCATTCAAACGCTTTGAATCTTGAAATCATTTTACCTGCACCGGTTTTATATTCATTGGCTCCGAGAATCATTGAAATCGGCGCGGGACAATTTACGCTGTTTCTCCAGGGGTTGAATTTCGCCAATACGACGGTCGTACTGGTTGATAACGTCGTTGTCACCACGGCGTTTTCCAATAAACGCGAATTGCGCGCGACGATTCCGGCGGCGCTCACCAACGCGCTTGGCGAGCGTCACGTCAAGGTTCGCAACCCGGATGGCAAGCTCTCGAATGAACTCATTTTTGAAATCACTGCCAAACGTCCGCGCATCACGGCTATCAACCCGCAACAGGTGCTTGTCGGTTCGCCGGCGTTTACGCTTGAAGTGACAGGCGCGAATTTCAACAACCAGGCAACTATCAGTTTCAATCAAACGCCACTTGAAACCAAATTCATCTCTTCAACGGTGCTTCTCGCAGAGGTCAAAGCAGAGTTCTTAACCAGTGCCGGATTGAAACCCGTTGCGGTCACCAATCCCGATGGCGTAATGACCCCTGAAATCGCTCTGCGGGTCATCCCCGACGCGCCGCGTATTCTGTCGCTCACGCCGGATTCAGCTATCGAAGGCAGCGCCACGCAAACCATCGAAATTATCGGAGAGCAATTCCGGTCAGGCGCGCAGGTGCGAATGCTTACGGATTCACCTGTGCCGGTTGAATTGGCAACCCGGTTTATTTCCGACCGCCAGCTTGAAGCCATCCTTGATGCGGATTTCCTGCAAACCGCAAAGAACCTCGTGCTCACTGTCGAAAATCCCGATTTCGGTATTTCCAATGAAGCGGTTTTCAAAGTCCTCATTAAAGACCCACTGGTTATCAACGAATATCTGGCAGACCCTGCGGATAGTGAAGCGGGCGATGCCAACGGAGACGGGGCGCGCAGTTCTTCGCAGGATGAATTTATTGAAATCGTCAATCGCACCAATACGGCGATGGATATTTCGGGCTACAAAATTTCCGATAACGACAGCGCGCGCCACGTGTTTGAAGCGGGAACGGTCATTCCACCTTTTGAATGCACAGTGGTTTTTGGCGGCGGCACTGCCAACGGAAATTTCGGCAATGCGTTAGAGAACCGTTTGGTATTCAAAGCCTCGACCGGCGGGCTGTCGCTCAACAACGGCGGCGATGTGATTAAACTCGAAGACGCGCAAGGACACATCATTCAGGAAATTCATTTTACTGCAATCGAAGGCAACGCCAACGAATCAATCAATCGTGAACCGGACGGTGATGGCGCGGTTTTTTCTCTGCATACGATGGTCGGCAAAAATGGCAAATTGTTTTCACCAGGCACGAAAGCTACAGGCGACACCTTTACGATTAAACCGCTGGTGACGGAACTGATGCCTGCCAGTATTCACGTCAATTCGCCAGCGTTTACCTTGAAAATTTCGGGAGAGAAGTTTTCTTCACAAGCGCAGGTATTGTTTAACGAAACCTTGCTTGCGACCAATGTGCTTTCATCAACCGAAATTGAAGCGATGGTGGGCGCGGAATTTTTAACCGAAGCCGGTTTCGTCAATGTGCAGGTGCGCAATCCGAAAGGCGAGCTTTCGCGAGCCTTACAATTTTTAATTATCGGAGAGTCGCCGCGCATTCGTTCGCTTACGCCTGCAAAAACCGGAACCGGCGCGGAAAATCTCGAAATCGTCATTCAGGGCGAACACTTTCAACGCGCTTCGTCGGTTTCGCTTGCTGGCGAAAAAATTACGACGCAATTCAACTCTGCAACCGCGCTTACCGTGATTGCCCCCGCGAAATTTTTTACGGCAGCGGGCGAACTCGCAATCAAAATCACTAATGCGGATGGGAGGCAGTCGAATGAAGTAAACCTCAGCGTTGAAAATGGTCCCCTCATCACCCGGCTGTCACCAAAAAAAATTAAAACGGGCAGCGGCGCGTCGTTGATAAAAATTTCCGGTGTGGCTTTTCAATCGAATGTCGTGTTGTTTGTCAATCATCGCGCTGTGCCGACCGAGTTTCAAAACGACGCGGAACTCCGGGCGACGATTCCGGCAGAACTGACAGGGGTGAAAGGCGAATTGGAATTGCAGGCGCGTCACACGGATGGCGGACGATCAAATCGCGTGAAAATCAAAGTGGTCGAATGACGAAAGCGATTCAAGAAGGTCGCAAGGGAAGGGTTGATTGGCGGCGACCTTCTCGAATCTTTGAGAAATTACATGCGGGTTAAACTGACGCTTCCCGAAACCGATGACAGATGCAAACGGCGCGAACCATCTCCAAGGCGACCGGTGGCGGAAGTGCCCGGCGAATACCGTTCACGCTTTTTGATTTCGAGCGGAAAATCGGTTTTCAAATTGCCGCTGAGCGTTGACATATTCACCGTCGCATCGAGATCTGCGGGGATTCGGACATCGACTTCGCCGCTCACCGAAGAGAATTTCATATCGTCATTGCCTGAGAGTTTGGTGATTTCGACATCGACTTCGCCGCTCACACTTGAGGCATTGACGGTGCCCGACACTTCGCGCACTTTTACTTCGCCGCTGACGCTTGAAGCTTTAATGTTGCCGGAAATGTTGCTGATTTCAACCGAACCGCTAACCGAAGAGATGCCGTCAAAATTGTAGTTCATCGAACGCGGAACTTTGACCTCGAAATTGATGCTGGCTTCACAGTTATTGCATCTTTCGGGATAGTGAACTTTGACATCGACGCGATTACCGCTGCTTAAATCTTCGACTTCAACGCGGTCACGGTCGCGCCCTTCTTTGGTGGCGGTGACTAAAATTGCATTGCCGTCATAACCGGTCATCACGATATTACCGGAAATGTTGCGAATTCTGACCTGCCCGCCTGCGCCCAATTGATAACTTTTTTGAAAATCCTGAGCCGAAACCGAAGCTGCGATAAAACACACGAATACCAACGCCACAACCAGTGATAGCTTTTTCATGATGAGTTGAACTCCTTTGTTTATTGAATTGTTTTTACGCAGGGTGAGTGGCAGAGACTAGGGAAAGGTTGCAAAAAATTTAGCGGACGATGGGTGAAAGTTTGCTTATCAGGCGGACACACCTCAAGCAGAGGTTTTGAAACGGTTTGAAAAGCTGTGGGCAATTTGCGTATTCGCTTCAATCAGCGTTTGATGCCGGGCGTTTCGTTGCCTTTGATGGCTTCGATTTGCACGTTGACGCGATTGAGTTTCAGCGGTGCGGTCAAGGATTGTGTATGCCTGCGAATTCTCGCAGCCAATTGTTCGGCTTCATTTTGCAGTTTGTCCAGACGTTCATTCAGTGTATCGAGGTAACGTCTGGCGGATTCCAACCGGCGCATGCATTTCGCGCCCGACCTGCCCAAATCGGCAATGGCGCGGTCGAGTTTAACGGCGCGCGCCTGATATTCGAGAAGTTTATCGGTTTGTCCGGCAGAGGCTGCGGATTTGATTTTAGGAATTAAGGCGCGGCGTTCACTCCAACGCTCTTCCAACATCGTGTTGATTTCTTTGAGTTGTGATTCGGCATCGCGTAAAACCGCTTCGGCTTGCATTAACTCGGTTTTGGCTAGACTCACTCTATCCCGCATAGCATCACTCCCAGGAGAAAAATTTATAATTATTTTACAAGTATCATTTGACCGAATTGTTCGGAATTCAGACCTAAGGAGGCGAGGTTTTATTCTCCTCTACACATTCACCACGCCTTAAAGTAAACGTATCGCTTTGAACAAGCAATAGTTTTTATTGGGCGCGAAAGTTTGCCGAGATAAAGAATTGACTTTCAAGAAGGGGTATGTTTGAATTCGGCTATCTAAGCTATCTAGCCCCTTACAATTTGTCAGAAACCTGTAAGTTCTCCCTCAACTGAATAGCTGAATTTGTAATGCTGGTTCAGCCCTTGGAACTTAATGGTAAAACTGACAAAGCCTGTCCCCTGCCAGCCCAGAGGCACGGAGGACGGTAAGAGTTTAGAAGCGAAACCAACGGCTTGGCTTTTGATGTTGGTGGTGGGAGCGTATCTAAAAACTCTGTCAGCTTTTCAAACTTTCGGTTTTAGGTAAGAAGGATTTTTTTTCTTCTGCGAAGGAGGTTGCTTGCAATGAAAAGAGTGTTAAAAAACACCCCGACAAAATTATTCATTTTGTTTGCACTAATACTGATCTGCTCCCAAACGAGTTTTGCTACAACCGTGGTGATTCCAACCGACGATGCAATGGTTCTCGGAAGCCGCGCCATCGTTCGCGCCCGGGTGCTCGCGGTCGGCACCTCTTATGATGAACAAACCAACCGGGTTTATTCCTATATCACCCTGCGCATTCAGGAAGTCTTAAAAGGCAAAATCAAAGAGCGCAAAATTGTCCTTAAAGAGTTAGGCGGTGAAACGCCCACGATGGGAACGCTGGTATACGGCAATCCCAGATACAGACCCGAACAAAATGTCATCGTTTTTTTAGACACCTGGCGCGATGGTTCATATCGCACCCATCAAATGTACCTTGGAAAATACAACATTGAAATGGACGAGCAAACCGGTCACGAGATGGCTGTGCGGGAAACGGTTGATGAAGGTGTCGTGGTTTTGCAAAACATAGCGGACGCCGAAAATCCGCAAAAAACCGACCGCGTTGAACTGAGCAGCTTTTTGCAGATGATTCGCGAGAAAGTGGTGGCGCAAACCGAACAAAGCCGGATTTTTGAGGAAACATACTACAGCGGCGTGCCGAGGCTTGCGGAACCGCCCGAATACCAAAATATCACTAGCGAAGGGCGCATCCAACCCAATTGGACATATATCAGTTCAGCGCATCCATCATGGTTTGAAATCTATGATGGGCAACCGGTGAGTTTTTTAATTAATCCGACCGGCGCTCCGACTTCATCGTCTGTAAATGATGTGGAGTCAGCGATGAATGCCTGGTCGGTGATTTCCGGTTCAGCTTTGCGTGTTGTGAACGGGGGAACAACCGGTAACTGCACCAGCGGTTTTCAGAATGTCATTGTCTTTAATAACTGTGACGGGCGTTGGTCGCCAAGTGGTGGCAGTTGTCAAGGAACTTTGGCGCTTGGTGGGTTGAACTGGATTCCCGGCAGCACGAGAGTCATCAACGGCGTGACCTTCGTTCAGGCAACGGGTGGTTTCATCTCGTTCAATCCTTATGCGGCATGTTACTCAGGTGATCATTGTAATTTACAGGAAATCGCCACGCATGAACTTGGTCATGCACTAGGCTTGGGACATTCAAGTGTCTTTTCCGCAACCATGTATGCGATTGCTCATTTTGATGGACGTTGTGCAAGCGTCATGCAGGATGACATGGACGCGATGCGTTTCATCTATCCGGCAACATCAGGTGGCGGCGGACCGCTTTCGATTGTTACCACATCACCTTTGGCGAATGCCACGACCGGGCAAGCGTATTCACAAACCCTTGTGGCTTCGGGCGGCACCGCGCCTTATACCTGGAGTTTGGTGTCAGGGAGTTTACCCGCAGGCTTGACGCTCAGTTCAAGCGGCGTCATCAGCGGAACCCCGACGACCGCCGGAACCGCGAATTTTACAGTGCAGGTGGGTGATTCGGGGCAGGCAACGGCACAAAAAGCATTTGCCATAACGGTAAGTGCGGCATCTACAGCTTACGACGCGCAGTTTGTTTCACAAACCGTTCCGACCACCTTGACACCCGGTCAACAATTCAGCGTCAACATGAAGTTTTTAAACACCGGGTCGCAGACTTGGGCAAGCGGCTCAACCAGTTTCTATCTGGCTTCGCAAAATCCCGCTTTGAATCAAACCTGGGGCGGCAACGGCGTATCGCTTGCGAATTTTGTAGTAAACCCCGGCGAACAACTTGATGTAACCTTTACCGCAACAGCGCCGGCAACCGCGGGCACCTACAATTTCCAATGGCAGATGTATCAAAACGGCGGGGTCGGTTTCTTCGGACAAGCGTCAACGAATGTATCGATCCAAGTGGGAAGCGGCGGCGGCGGTGGCGGCGGGGGAACCGATAGCGCGGCATTCGTCACCCAGAGCGTTGCCACGACGATGACCGCCGGGCAATCGG